>CAMZAI010000034.1 GCA_947304065.1 uncultured Clostridia bacterium
CGGCTGATCTGCCGCAGCCGCTGAGCGCAAGTACAAGTACGAGAAGAACAGCTATTATCCTGAAAGTTTTTTTCATAAAACATCCTCCTTACTTTTGTTCTCCGTTTTCGAACATTAGACGAAGCGGCGGTAAGGAGGGTTCCATAAATTTTTAAAATTTTTTCGGATGCCGTTATTCCTTTACCATGGCTGGGAATGTGAACTCCGCGTCTTCACCGTCATCGTCGAGTGATACGGTATAATTTCTGGTGATATATCCTTCGAGCGT
Organism: uncultured Clostridia bacterium; assembly: GCA_947304065.1. Taxonomy (GTDB): domain Bacteria; phylum Bacillota; class Clostridia; order Lachnospirales; family Lachnospiraceae; genus RUG11977. The sequence goes on from CAMZAI010000034.1 coordinate 269, forward strand.
GAGCCTTAAGGAGATCGTGCCGAGAGGCTTGTCGAGGATCAGCGAGCCGCCGCTGATCGTTCCTTTGTAAACGTCATTGATATAGACGGCTGTGCCTTCGGTACAATGTATGATGAGGCTCAGATCGTCCGATGTACCCGAAACGGGCGTAGGCGTCGGGCTGTCGTCGGTAGTGTTGTCGGGAATGTCTGCGAAAGGATCGTCTTCTTCCGGCTCGGGAACAGCGGTGGGCGAGTCCGGATCGTAGAGAATATCCTCGTCTGCCGGAACGGGAGCCGCCGAAAGACTGATCGCGACAGACGCCGAGGGCTTCGATGTGTAGAGCAGGCCTTCATATGTGACATAGCCGCTCAGCACTGCCTCGATGTAGTGCTCGCCGTAGCTGATCGGAACGGGATTCGTATAAGGCGTAAGTATTCCGTCCACATAGAGGTTCGCAAATCCGGGATCGACCGTAAAGGTCACATTGCAGTACTCGACGGGTTCGGGTGAGAAAGGCGCCAGATCGAACACCGCGGTCTTGTCGCGGCTTACGAGCAGCGTACCCGTGCCTTTAAGGGAGCCGTTCTCGGCAGTGATCGGATAGGTGCCTTCCTGAAGCGTGAGCAGCATGTCCTCCGTGATCTGCACGGTGTGGGCGGTTCCGATAAAGAGCGTGCCTCCGGTAAATGCCGAATCGTTGGCCAGACGGAGATATCCGTGGCCCGTCGTGACCTTCAGCATATATATAAAGCCGTCGATGCTGTAGACGGAGAGTACATCGGTCTTGCAGAGAGTGTCGGGTGAAACAAAATATCCGTCGTTAAGGACCAGCAGGGAATCGTCGTAGCGGTAGATCGCGTCGCCTATGGATATTCGCCTGATGTCGCGTTCGTTTACGAGATTCTTGACGCCCTTGTAGACGTCTACATTTTTCATGCCGGTGAGCGTGATGATCCTGTTCTGCGCGGTCCGCGAGACGGTAACGAAATCGCCGGGCTTAAGGACCGAGGCGGTTATCGCCCGTCCGTAGTTTGTGGTCATTGCAGTCGCGCCGCTGTAGGTATATTCTTCGAAGTCTTTGCTTCCGAGCCTGCAGAGCACTATGACCGAATCGTCCGTATTGACCTCGGTGATGATCGCGTCAAAGGTCTCTTCGGAAGGCTCCGGGGTGATCGTGGTCTGAGCGACGCCGGATGAGGGCGCGGGAGAAGATGCGGGCCCCTTTCCTTTGCTGTCGTCGGAAGTGAGCACCTTGACGATCGAAAATATTATGATCAGCAGTACCACGCCTATCCCCGCGAATATGGGGAGCTTGTAATTCGTTTCTTTGTTCATGTCAGTCCTGTCTGTTGTTTAATGCCAGTTCGAGCAGTTTTTCACGCGTATTGAAGGAAGGGTCGGCAAGTACGGCCGAAAGGAGCATGTCGAGCGTTTTCCCGACTTCCTTCCCGGCGGGGACGCCTGCCTGCATCAGATCGTGTCCGTTTACCGCGAGCAGCCTGATATCGGTACAGTCGCCGGCCTCGATGATGCTGCGGTACAAAGCCTTCGCTCCCGCAAGGTCGAGTCCCGGAGACGAAGCATGGATAAAATCAAACAGCGGTTCCATAAGCTCGAGTCCCGCGTCGCTCATTAGCCTTCGCATGCCTGCGGGATCGAGTTCGGCAACGGGCGTTTGACCAAAACGCAGAAGGGCCTTTACCGTATATATGGTCTGGTTGTCAAATTTGAGCCTGTGCATGATCTCGGAAGCCGAGCCCGTATATAAAAGGAGCATGGCCCATTTTACGGAGGTGACGGCAGGGGCGGCGGCCATGCGATCGCAGAGCTCGTCAAGAAGTCCTTTCTGCGAGGTATGCTCAAGCTCGGGCAGGATGATGCGGTCGATGCCGAGGTCGTGCAGGAGCTTCAGTCTGTCGGGATGATCGGACATCAGCAGTTTATGAAGCTCGGCGTGTATGCGCTCGGCGCTGATGTTCGCCAGAGTGGGTGCGAGCTTTTTAGCCGCGTCCAAAGTGGCGGGATCGATATCGAAGCCGAGCTGTGCGCTGAAACGCACGGCTCTGAGTATCCGCAGGGCGTCCTCGCCGAAGCGGGCTTCGGGAACTCCGACGCAGCGTATCAGCTTATTCTCCAGATCTTCCGCTCCGCCGAACATATCGACAAGCTCTCTTGAATTGCAGGCCATCGCATTGATCGTGAAATCGCGTCTTTTAAGATCCTCCTCGAGCGAGCGCGTAAAAGCGACGCTGTCGGGATGGCGGCCGTCCGAATATTTGCCGTCCACTCTGTATGTAGTGATCTCGTAGCCTTCCTTGCCGAACATCGCGGTGACGGTCCCGTGCTTGATCCCGGTGTCCACGGTGCGGGAAAATATGGCTTTTGTTTCTTCGGGCAGTGCCGAGGTGGTTATGTCCCAGTCCTGCGGCTCGCGTCCGAGCATGCTGTCGCGGACGCAGCCACCGACGGCATAAGCCTCGTGACCTGCGGCCTCAAGCCGTTCTATTATATATGAAACCCTCTCGGGCATCGTAATGTTCAAAACTCCGGTATTGCCCATCGTAAGATATGTACTCCCTTCGATATTCAGCTATCATTATAGCATATATGCGCCCTTCTATGTGAAATCTTTGTTAAGTGAACAAAAATGCTTTATTTTTTCGGGCTTTTATGCTATAACAATATCTCGGAGTCTGTCCGGGGGGAGATGTACCTGTTGCGGACAGCGCATATCAGCAGGCTTAAAAAACTGCTTTTTCAGTATATCAGGAGGAAGAAACAAAATGAAAAAAAGATTATCGGCAGCAGCTCTCGTGCTTTGCCTTGCGCTTGTGCTCGGCGGATGCAAGAAGGGCGATGCCAATGTTATCACGGGTTATAAGAACGGCGATGTAACGCTCGGACAGTACACGGGCATTGAGTACAGCCCCCTTTCCACCGAGGTTACCGACGAGGACGTGCAGGCTAAGCTTGACAACTTCTTAAGCAGCAATAAGGAAAAGACAGAGGTCACCGACAGGACAGACGTACGCGACGGAGATGTAACCAGCATTGACTTTACCGGATATATGAACGGCGAGACCTTTGAAGGCGGAACAGGTACGGATTATCCCCTTACCATCGGTTCGGGCCAGTTCATCGAAGGTTTTGAGGATGGACTTATCGGCGTAAATGTAGGCGAGACCGTAGATCTTCCCCTGCAGTTCCCCGATCCTTACCAGAACAATCCCGATTTTGCGGGTAAGCCCGTTACCTTCACCGTTAAGGTTAACGGGATCTACACCATGGTAACTCCCGAACTGACCGACGAGCTTGTGGCTGAAAAGACCGATTACGATACCGTTGAAGCATATCGCAATTATCTTGCGGACCAGCTCAAGAGCCAGAAAGAGTCCGATGCGGAGAGCAGCAAGCAGTACGACGTTGTAACCAAGGTTATCGAGAACGCTACCTTCGTAAAGGATCTTACTGCAGAGATCACCGAAGCAAAGAACAACATGATCGCGAGCTACAATTCCATGTATCAGTCGGCGTACGGCATCGACGCAGCGACATTCTTCGGTTATATCTACGGAATGAGCACTGAGGCGTTTGACGAGTACATGACGAGCCAGGCCGAGATGAATACCAAGTTCGGCTATGTTGCATCGGCTATCGCAGAGAAGGAAAAGCTCGAGGCTACAGATGACGAGATCACCGCTCTTGCGGCAGACATGCTTGATTCCTACGGCTATGAGAGCATCGACGAGCTCTACGCACAGCTCAAGTCCGTATACAAGGCTGAGGGCAAGGACGTTGTTGCGGCTCAGGTTAAGCTCAACAAGGCGGCTGATATCATGTACAACACCGCAGTTGCTGCTGCAGCGGCTACCGAATAAGACAATTTAAGAGAAAAAAATTACGGCCCGGATCGAAATGATCCGGGCCGTTTTGCATTGGCTGATGGCCTGATTTTTAATTAAGCGTAGCAGATGACGTCCACGGTGCTTCCTTCTGCGGGAACCGGGATCACATTGCCATCGATCGCCTGTCCGTTCACGGTAAGGCCGGACTTGCCTGCCTGTCTGGTAACACGGATGTTGTAGAGGCTTCCGCGGTAACGGCGGGTGACTGAGTAATCGCCGAGCTCTGCGGGAACGCAGGGCTTAACCGAAAGTCCGTCAAGTGTGGGCTGAACGCCGAGGATAGCCTGGCTGATGTCCACGAACGCCCATGCCGCGGTACCGGTAAGGAATGAGTTCTTTGCCTCGCCGTAATGAACCGCCGCGCGGCCCGCGATCATCTGTGAGTAAACATAAGGCTCGGTGCGGTGGATCTCGCTGACATCCTCAAGGAATGCGGGACAGCTGCGCTTGTAGATATCGAACGCCATCTCAGCGTCGCCGATGACTGTCGCAGCGACCGAAACCCAGGGATTGTTGTGGGTGAAGATCGCGCCGTTCTCCTTGTATCCGGGCGGGTAAGAGGAGATCTCGCCGAGCTCGACATGATATGTCGTGTAGCAGGGAGCGAGGATCTCTACGCCGTAATCGTTGACGAGCCACTTCTTAACGGAGTCGAGCGCCTTGCGGCCGTAGCCCTTTTCCTGACCGATGCCTGCCATTGTGCAGAAGCCCTGGGGCTCGATGAAGATCTTGCCTTCTTCGCATTCGTTCGAACCAACCTTGTGGCTGTATGCATCGTAAGCACGGAGGAACCATTCGCCGTCCCAGCCGTATTCTTCGGTGGCTTTTTTGATCTTGCCTACTTCGTTGCGTACCGAATCTGCCTCATCTTTGCTGCCGAAATGCTCGCACAGGTCTGCGTACTCGAGACCGTACTTTACGAACATGCCTGCGATGAATACAGATTCCGCAACGGGGCCCTCGCTGGGGCCGAAGGTCTGGAAGCTCTCGCCGGGCTCTTCCGAGAAGCAGTTGAGGTTCAGGCAGTCGTTCCAGTCGGCACGTCCGATGAGCGGAAGTCCGTGAGGTCCCTTGTTATTGATAATGAAATTGATGCTGCGGCGGAGATGCTCCATAAGAGGCTTCTCGCTGCCCTCTACATTGTTGAACGGAGTCGGATGATCGAGGATCGTAGCGTCGCCGGTCTCGCGGATATAAGCCGCGGTGCAGGCAACGAGCCAGAGCGGATCGTCGTTGAAGCCGCCGCCGATGTCGGCGTTGCCCCTCTTGGTCAGAGGCTGGTACTGATGATATGTCGAACCGTTCTCGAACTGGATCGATGCGATGTCGATGATCCTTGCCCTTGCGCGGTCGGGAACCAGATGCATGAAGCCGAGCAGATCCTGACACGAATCCCTGAAGCCCATTCCGCGGCCCGTACCGGTCTCCCAGTAGCTGGCCGAACGGCTCATGTTGAAGGTTACCATGCACTGGTACTGATGCCAGATATTAACCATGCGGTTGAGCTTGTCGTTGCCGCTGGTGAGGTGATAGATGCCGAGCAGATCGCTCCAGTACTCGCCGAGAGCCTTGAAAGCAGCCTCTACGCGGGCGTCCGTATTGTATTTGCCGATGAGGGCGAGAGCGGGAGCCTTGTTGATAACGCCCTTCGACTCGAATTTCTTATCGCGGGGAACCTCAACATAGCCGAGCTGGAATACATAGCTCTTCTTCTCGCCGGGAGCAAGCCTGAGCTTCAGCTGATGGGAAGCGATCGGATACCAGCCGCTCGCAACGGTATTGCCCGATGCGTTGTTCTCAACCTGAATGGGATTGTCCCATGAACGGCGCGCGCCGAGGAATACATCCCTGTCGGTATCGAAACCGTTTACGTCGGCATTTACCGTGAAGAATGCGTAATGATCGCGGCGCTCTCTGAACTCGGTCTTATGATAGATCGTGCTGCCCGTAACTTCGAGCTCGCCGATCGAGAGATTTCTCTGGTAATTGTTCGCGTCGTCAACCGCATTCCATAAGCACCACTCGATGCAGCTGTAGATCGTGAGGTCCTTTGTCTCGGAGGAATCGTTCGAGATCTCGAGACGGTTGAGCTCGCATGCGTCGCCTAAAGGAACGAATGCGGTAAGCTTTGCGGTAACGCCGTTCTTTTTGCCGGTGAATACGGTATAGCCCATACCGTGGCGGCACTCATAGGAATCAAGCTCGGTACCCGCGGGCAGGAAAGAGGGACTCCATGTGCAGTCGCCGTCCTTGATGTAGTACATTCTGCCGCCGATATCGTTCGGAACATTGTTGTAACGGAAACGCGTGATGCGGCGCAGCTTCGCGTCGCGGTAGAAATCGTAGCCGCCTGCGGTGTTCGAGATCAGACCGTAAAAACCGTCGTTGCCCAGATAGTTGATCCAGGGCAGTGGCGTGGCGGGCGTTGTGATGACATATTCGCGTCTGTCATCATCAAAATAGCCGTACTTCATAGTAAACCTCCCAGTCGTTATCCTTTTAGCTTTACCTTGCGGAGTCCGGAGTGGATTCCGAAGCTCCTTAATCGTTTTCGTACTTACAGTATAAATGGTAAAAACCGAAAAAGCAAGAGAAGATTTTGACCTTCTGGGTGTGTTTTTTTGATTGATTTATCAATATTGTTATAGTAAACTTTGGTTATGGCGCATTTTGGTGCGCAATATTCAGTTTTTGATGATTCGGAGGTATAGGATTATGGCATTCTGTCCCAACTGCGGCGCCCAGGTTGAAGATGGCGTTGCGTTTTGTCCTCAGTGCGGAACCGGCTTGAACGGCCAGGCACCTGAACCCATTGATTACTTTGACCATACAGCGGAGTTTCATCCCCAGGATATCTCCGACAATAAGGTTTATGCGATGCTCTGTTATCTTATGGGCACGATCGGCATCATCATCGCGCTTCTCGCGAGCCATGAATCGCCGTATCTGAGATTCCATATCAGACAGGCGGTGAAGCTTGCCGTTACTTCGATGCTCATCTGGATCGCGGCGATCCTGCTCTGCTGGACGATCATCGTTCCCCTGGCAGCATGCGTTCTGAGCATTGCGATTTTCGTTATCAGGATCATCAGCTTCTTCCAGATCTGCAACGGAAGAGCCGTAGAGCCCGCGCTCGTGCGCAGCCTCAATTTCCTGAGATAAAATGATCCGAGTGACATCCCGGACCGGAACCCTGCGGTACCGGGATGTTCTTTAGATACAGAATAAAAGTTAGAAAGTTAGGAGTTATGAAATGAAAAAGAAACTGATCAGACTGCTTGAGCTGCTGATCGTCCTGTCGGCAGCTTTTATCATGACCGCGTGCGGCAAGATCGAGCTTACGGCAGACGACTTTGTGGAGTTTACCGACGAGGGATACGACGGCATCGGAACCTCGAAGGCGGAATTTGACTATAAAGAGATGCTCAAAGACGTCAGGGACAAAATGAAGGACGAGCGTTACTCGTCAGCAAAAAAGATACTCAAAAACGTGAAGCTCAAGCCCGAGGTCGCTGAGAAGGTGTCTAACGGCCAGACCGTTACTTTTGAGTGGGATATCGACGAAGACGATATCAAGGAGCTCGAAGACGAGTGCAAGCTCATCGTTAAGTTCAACGATGTGGAACACAAGGTAAAGGGACTGACGCCTCTGAACGAGGTCGATCTCTTCCAGAACCTGAGCATCAGCTACAGCGGATACGACACCATCGGAACCATTTACTACTGGTACGGCGAGAGCTATGTCGAGTATACCTTCGACAAGACCGAGAATCTCTCGAACGGCGATACCGTTACCGTTACGGCTTCTCTCGACAGCTGGTACAGGGATTCCTATACCGATCTGAACGCGTTTATGGCACAGAGGGGAGAAAAGCCCGCGAGCCTTACCAAGCAGATCGTGGTTGAAGGACTTACCGAGCTTAAGGAATATTCGCCTTTCTCGAGCATTTCGATGATGTACTCGGGCATGGACGGCGCAGGTGAGGCTGCGATCGCCACAGACTGGTCGGACAGCTATTACTACAACTGGGAATACAGCATTGACAAAAAGGATACGCTCTCGAACGGCGATGTGATCACCGTTACCGCGGCCGCTTACGACGGAACTCCGATCGATGAATATGCTGCGAAGTACTACGGACTTAAGATCACCGAGGTTCAGAAGCAGTTTACCGTAGAGGGACTCGTGGTGCTTGCCGGAACCGTTGCGGACATCGTGCCCGAGGGACTTGAAGCGCTTACCGGGGCAGGAAAGAACGCGATCATCGATATGGTCGGCGGATGGACCGTGACCGAACTTGTTTCGATCGAGAAGCTCGGAACCGTGCTCGGATATGAAAAGGATTACTGGTATGACGACAAGTATATCCCTTACGTTTATGTGATCTACCGCGTTACCACGCATAACGACACGGACGGGGATGTGACGTTCTATTGGTACGCGAACTGCAGCAACGGCGTCCTTTCGGATACCGGAAGCCTTATGATCGATCCGGCTTCGTCTTACGATACTCCTCTTAACCATTATTCTTCATGGTGGGGCGTTTCGGGTGAGGCATTCTACGGACCTGACGGATCGCTCTTTTATGTAGGTTTTGAGACACTTGAGAGCCTCTATAAGACCAGATTCGAGGACAGAGGTCTGATGATAAAAGAGAACACCGCCGATACGGGACTTGACGCGGAGGTACTTTTCCCCGAGAATACAGAGGGTGAGACAGCTGCCGAAGGAACCGAAGGCAACTGATGCATTTACAAAGGGATTAATTATTCTGTGCGAATAATAACCATATAAAAAATTATGGAGGGAAAGAATATGAAGTTTTGTCGTTTTTGCGGTAAGCAGCTCGGTGATGACGAAGTCTGCGACTGCGAGGAATCAAAGAAGGCTGCCGAAGCTGCGCAGGCGCAGGGGGAAGCAGGTGCCGAGACCAGTTCCGTGATCGATAACGAAAAGGATTCGGTCAAGCTTGATGTTTCGGGCGTTGTGGAGAAGGCAAAGAGCCACAAGGATCTTCTGATCAAGATCGGATGCGGCGTAGCGGTTGTTATCCTGCTGCTGATCCTTAAGAGCCTGTTCTCATCCAGCTACAAGACACCCATCAACAACATCGTGAGTGCCATCAACAAGGGAACAAAGGCAGATTACCTTACACTGTACAATGCAGGTCTTCCCAAGAACCTTGCGAAGCTGAACAAAGAGATCTACACAACCTTCGACGAAGACAGACTTGAGGACAAGGATGACGACGTAAAGGATGCTTTTGAGGAGCTCAAGGACAAGTATTCCAAGGTTAAGATCAAGTTCGTTTACGATTCCAAGGAGAAGCTTTCCAAGACCGAACTCAACGAGTTCAAGGATGACCTTGAAGAGGGCGATTTCGAGGATATCACCGATATGATCGACGATATCGAGGAGGAGCTTGACGATAAGGGCGAGGATATCGCGGATATGCTCGACATCAGCGAGAGCGATCTGAAGAAGGTTGTAAAGGATTACATCAAGTATCTCAAGACCTTCAAGAAGATCAAGATCACAGCCGGCTACAAGGTTAGAGGACAGTATGTATTAAAGAACGGCGGCGATGAGATCAACAAGACCGACAAGATTACGATGTACATCGTTAAGCTGAACGGCGACTGGGTTATCCTTACCACAAAGAACGGTGAAAAGTTCCGTTTTGATTCGGATAAGAAGTCATATGATAAGTGCAGATTCCTGCATGACTATATCAACATCTTCTTCGAGAATGCTGCGGCACCGAACCTTTTCTAAGATGATCTGACATTTTTCCGGGCAGGGCCTTTATCGGTCCTGCCCGATTTGCTTTTTAAAAACGAATGGTGTATACTTGTCCGCAGCAAAATTAAGGGAGAACTTTTGAAATGAGCAACAGGAACTTTAAAACGGTACTTACTGCGGTCATTGCCGCCTTTATACTTGCGCTGATACCTGCGTCGGCGACTCTCGCGAGCGACACCTATACGCCCAAGTACAGCGATGACGAGCTCTATAAGGTATACGAGGAGCTGCTCGACAAATATATGAACGACGCATCGGACGCTGCGAACTCATTCATCGTTACGGCGATCGGAGTCGGAGGAGCCGTGATAGACGGACAGACGACGGGCTTCGGAGAGAGCGGACTTGAGAAGAGAGTAGTCGTAACGGTCAGGTACCAGTACTATGAAGAATACAAGAAGCTGCTTGAAGAGGAATACGGCGACATCGTATATGTAGAGTACTCGGAGAGCTCAAAAGCGGATTACGAGTCCCAGAGCATTTCCTTTGACGACGGCACGGGTGCCCAGACAGATCCTGCGGCATCGGATCCCGCGCGTATCTCCGAAACCGACAGCACTCACGGAACCGGTACATCTGCAAAGACTCAGATCATCGTCGGAGTCATCCTCGCCGCGGCAGCAGCCGTTGCAATTTACTTCTACGTTAAAAAGAATAAGAAGCCCGCGAAGAAGGGCAGGAAAAGATAACTGACAGACAAAATAAAGGGGACGGTCCCGAGTGAACCGTCCCCTGTTTTTTATTTATGCGATCTTATCATATCCTTGAGTTCATTTGCCGTGCAGCACTTGATATCCTCGATCTTTATCGGAAGGACCTGTGCGCTTCCGAGGAAGATGTAGAGCACTCCGCCCCAGATGCGTACCGCGGTAACCTGTCCGTAGATATACTCGCTCGCGCTCGGAAGGCCGGTGACCTTGAAGAATTCGTCGTAGAATCTGAAGGTCGGGCTGGGCTGCGATTTAACATCGTAGCGCTTGATCAGGGCGTCCTTCGCCTTGTCGGTTCCGGAGTAATGCATGTAGAGCAGCACTATGATGAGTATCGCGAGTATGAGCAGGTGCAGGAGCTGTCCCTGCATGAGCTTGAAAACGGTGATGACAACAAGTATGCCTACCAGCGCCGCGAACGAAGCGTCGGGGCATATCCACGCCCTGAACATTCCGTAGCGCTCGAAGAGAGCCTCGTCGTAATGTGTGGTGACCGTATATTTGGGCTCGACGCTCATGTCTATCTCGCCTGCCGCCATTTTTTCGCGGAAGGAGGTCATGGAATCGGAGATATTCTTTGCCTTCCTGTCACGCCTCTTTCCGAGGTAAATGAACAGGAAGATCACGAAGGCGATCAGAAGGACGAAAACCACGGCGATGATCGCGAGCTTGACCCTGGCTTCGTGAACGATCTCTTCGTACTCCTCGGGAGTAAGGATCTACGTAAAGCCGGTGCTGCTTACGATCTTGCGAAGGAAGCTTTCGTCAACCTCGCCGGTGCCTTCCCTGTAGGTATCGAACTGGAGCATCTCTCCGTTGATTATAGTGCAGTAGATCACTTCGGAGCACGGATTTGAGGTGCCCGTCGCGTCGATGAATATCCTGACGAACGGCTGTGAATTCAGATCCCTGCTGACGCTGAACTCGGGCGGGAGCGCCTCGCTCTGCGAAGAAGAGGAGGACATCGCGCCGTTCATGTAATCTATGAGCTCGCTGTCGCTCATCGAAGCGAAAGAAAATACTTCCGCGGTACTTGAAGTACGGTTGGTGATCAGGTTGACCGTAAGACGGCTCGAGGGCTCGAAGAACGAAGCGGCAACGCCCATGTCCTTAAAAGAACTGAGCATCGAGGAAGGATCGGTGATCCCGGCCTTTTCCCATACCTCGTCGTACTTGGGCGTATTCTGCGTCATAACGAGAACATCGTCCGCGAGATCTACCTTCAGATAGTGGGTCTCACTTGTGTATTCCGCCGCGGAAGCATGCGAAGCGGGAGTTATCAGAAAAAAAGCCGCCGCGATGAAAAGCAGCGATAAAGTCTTGAAAATATTTCTGTGCATGTTGTTTCCTCTTTATCCCTTCGATAAAAATTTCAATGAATACTTTATAATATAACCCGACGGTTGTCAATCCGCACCAATACCTTGAAAAACGAGCGTTTTTGACGTAAAATGTAGGGAAGGGTTTACACTAAGGGGGAAGCTATTATGGGCGAAACAAAACACCAGACAACCCGCCTCGAGCGGGCGGCTTACAGCGCGTACTTTTTCGGACAGAACATTTTCTATGTGATCATTGCCACATACGTTTCGACGTTCCTTCTGAACATGGGGATGAGCGAGGCGGTGGCGGCGGTAGTCTGCCTCGCGCCGCAGATCTGGGATATCATAAACGATATTGTTTTCGGCATCATTGTTGACAAAGCCAATCTTAAGGGCGGCAAGTTCCTGCCCTGGCTGAAGATCAGCTGGATCTTTATTCCCGCGACCACGCTGCTGCTCTTCTTCATGCCCGCGGGCATGTCGCAGGGCAAGATGGCTGCATGGGTGATCGTTGCGTACTCGCTCTGGTCGGTTGCCTATACGATGTGCGATACGCCGATATTCGCGCTCTCGACCGCGATGAGCGAATATATCTCGGAGCGTACCTCGATCCTTTCGGTAGGCCGTGTATTCGCGACCGTCGGAGCGATCGTCGGAACTCTCGGCATCGAAGCCCTCTACGGCAATGTCGGCTGGAGGACCACCGCCATTATCTGCTCGGCGCTCTCGATGCTCTGCATGTTCCCCATCCTGATCCTGGGCAAGGAACGCACAAAGGTCGACCGCGGTCCCTCGATCCACTTTAAGGATCTGGCCGGTGCGCTCGTTAAGAACAAATACCTGCTTATTTTCTATATTTCATTCCTGTTCGTGAGCGTTGCGAACTCGGTACAGATCATTGTTCCGATCTTTGCGGAATATGTTCTCGGCAATACCGACAAGGGCACCATTCTGCTCGCGATGTCGCTCCTGCCTGCGGTCGTACTTAGCTTCTTTATACCATCTTTGTGCAGGAGATTTGACAAATTTTACATTTATCTTGGTACTGTGATCATCTTTGCCGCTGCGTCGGCACTGCAGTTCTTTGTCGGATATGACAATGAGATACTGCTCGATGCGATCATGGCGATCAGAGGAGTCGGACTGATCGGCGTAGGCGTTATCGCGTACCTGTTCACTCCCGACTGCGTTGAGTACGGCCAGTACAAGAACGGCGTGCGTCAGGAGGGCATCTGCTTCGCGATACAGACCTTTGTTACGAAGCTTTCCGGCAGCATAAACAACTCGATGTGCATGGCGATCCTTGCCGCGATGGGATTTGTTGCGAAGAATGCGACGGATATCATCGTGAACGGCGAGGTTATCGGCCATGAAGTGGATATGATCGGCAAATCGGCCTGCTGGTTCGTATTTACGATCGTTTCCGCGATAGGACCGCTCGTGGCTGTTCCGATCCTGATCATCGGCTATAAGCTGAGGGACCGTGACGTGGAACTCATGACTCTCTGCAATAACGGAGAAATTACGAAAGCCGACTGCGAGTCGAAGCTTTCGAGGCAATATTGACACGCGCGAGGAGGCGCAAAGATATGGAATATAAGAAGCACAGCACCGGATTTTTCGGCAGGAGCATCGCGGCAAAGGCGGCGTCCGTTATTGCGCTCATGCTTGCGTTTATCTTCTGCGTGCCCGAGGTATCGTACCTTCCGGGCGTCACCGGGACGGTAGAGGTCGAGGCTGCGGTGAAGCTTAACGTTAAAAAGCTGGTCATCGCACCCGGAGAATCCTATACCATCTCGATCAGCGGTTCGAAGAAGGACTTCACCTGGGCCAGCAGCAACAAGTCAGTCGCTACGGTCAAGGCCGCGGACAAAAAGTATCAGGGCGTGATCACCGGAGTAAAGGAAGGCGTGACTACCGTTACCGCTACTCTGGGCAAAAAGTCCTACGAGTGCACCGTTGTTGTAAATGCCGAAGCGGAAGGTCCCGAGGCGTACGGCGATACTTTGTCTTCGACGGGCACCTTTAAGGACATCACCATTTACGAGAATAACGGCAAAAATACCGTTTCCCGCGGCAAAAAGAATCTGTCGGCAGCGAAGGACATGAAGCTCAAGAACGACGATTACCTGACCGTCGCATCGAAAGGCCTCATGCGTCTGTGCATGGACGACGATGAGTTCGTATACATCGGCTCGGGCAGTGAAGCGGTTGTTTCGAAGGGCTGGTTTTCCAAGTCGAAGGTGGTTCTCGTAAAGGGCGAGATGATCGCAGAGGTGCAGAAGCACTTGGGCGACGGCGAGAGCCTCAATATCGTTACCCCGAATACGAGTATGGCGATCAGAGGCACGGTTGTTGCGGTAAAGAGCACGATCGATAAAAAGACCAAGAAGGTTACGACGGTGAACTACGTACTCGAAGGAACCGCGGAAGTAACCTATACCGATAAAAAGGGCAAGACACAGAAGGTGAAGCTGAAGGCCGGCGAGGGCATGAAGGTCCAGTCCACCGCGAAGGGCAAGACATCTTCGAAGAAGACTGCGGACGTCAGCGAGTTTAAGTTCACCGGAATAGATACGAGCAAGCTTAAAGGCGCGGACGGCCCGGTAGTGATCGACACCGGCAGCACCGACGATACGGCTGCACCCGCTGAGGTTGTGTATACGATCTCGGGCGGACAGTTCGAGGGAAAGGCCACGATCCCGAATGTCACAAAGACCGAGAGCGCGGCCTATGTCGGCAAGTATTACGGCATCGTAGGATACAAAGAATACGGAGATCCGTATGACGATCCGTACGAAGATCCGGACCCGATGATCGGATATCTTCCGAGCGGTTATCCCGACGATGGGGAAAGAGAGCCGGTCTACGGATGGACGACCTACGATCCCGACGGATTTGTCGGATATGTCTTCAATACCGCAAGCCAGGGAATACCGGTTTACTTCGTGAGCGGCAGTTCCGTCGATATCTTCACGAGCGGCAGCCTGTTCTACGGAGCCCGCTGGATCAGGCTGGTGGCAGACGGCAAGGGAAGCTTTAAATTCGACGCGACGATGACAAAGCTCAGTTCGGCGGGAAGCCTGTATGATTCAAAGGTTTCGGGTACCGGTTACGCAAGATACGTCGACAAGGTCGACTGGGACTCGGTAAACGGCGGACTCGGAGGTTCCGAGGAGTATATGTACACCGCAGTCGGCAACAAGGCGACGCTTAAGACCGGCGTATGGCTGGCTCCGACCGTTCAGGGAAGCGCACCCTTCATCATTGTGGTCGGGAACCCCTGATGCGGGAGACGGCTGTTGACACGGAAAGTCGCGAGTGATACACTCATACGCAGATTACGGCAGGGGGAGTAATTGCCCCCTGCTTTCCGATTAAAGACATTAGCAGGAGGAAGAGATGACACAGTCCAGAACACATAACTGTAATGAACTCAGACCGTCCAACATCGGCGAGAAGGTTACGCTCGCCGGCTGGTACGAGAACATGCGTAAGGTCAGCAAGAACCTGGGATTCCTTGTACTTCGCGACTTTTACGGAACCACTCAGATCGTTATCGAGACCGAGGAGATGATGGCGGTCGTTGACGCGCTCAACTGCGAGTCCACGATCCAGGTGACAGGCATCGTTCGCGAGCGTTCGAGCAAGAACCCCAATCTGCCCACAGGCGAGATCGAGGTTGTTCCCGAGCAGATCAACGTGCTCGGCAAATGCATTTACAATGAGCTGCCTTTCGAGATCAACCGCTCGAAGGAAGCAGACGAGAATACGAGGCTTAAGTACCGTTACCTCGATCTTAGAAATCCCGAGGTTAAGTCAAAGATCGTTCTCCGTTCGCAGATCGTTTCCGAGCTGCGCAGGAGCATGAACGAGCACGGCTTCCTTGAGATCACGACTCCGATCCTTACCGCATCTTCACCTGAGGGCGCAAGAGATTATCTTGTTCCTTCGCGTAATTATCCCGGATGCTTCTACGCTCTGCCCCAGGCACCCCAGCAGTTCAAGCAGCTGCTGATGACCTCCGGCTTTGACCGTTACTTCCAGATCGCTCCCTGCTTCCGTGATGAGGATGCAAGAGCTGACCGCTCGCCCGGAGAGTTCTACCAGCTCGATATGGAGATGGCGTTCGCTTCGCAGGAGGATGTTTTCGCTGTACTTGAGGATGTTCTTCCTCCCGTATTCGAGAAGTTCGGAACCTACAGCCGCGCATCGCGCGCTCCGTTCTCGCGCATCAGCTACAACGACGCGCTCGAGCGTTTCGGTTCCGACAAGCCCGATCTTCGCATCAAGGGCGAGTTAAAGGACGCTTTCATTCTTGAGGACTGCGGCTTCGAGCCTTTCAAGGGCGCTTTCATCAAGGCATTTGTCATCAATAATTTCGGCGAGACACGTAAGTTCATCGACGCGACCTGCGCTGAGGTAGAGGTTCAGACCGCAAATAAGGTTTACTGGTTCAGACTCGACGAGAACGGCGAGTTCGTGGGCGGTATCTCGAAGTTCCTGCAGGAGAAGAAGGATGCGATCATTTCCTCGCTCTCACTTGTACCCGGTGACTTCGTTTGCGTTGCGGCAAATACCAAAAAGACCGACTGCTACAAGACAGCCGGCGCCATGCGTAAGCTCTTCGGACAGAAGATCCCCGCGATCTTTGACAAAGAACAGTATTCGTTCTGCTGGATCGTTGATTTCCCGATGTACGAGATCGGTGAGGAGTCGGGCGAGCTCGAGTTCTGCCACAATCCTTTCTCGATGCCTCAGGGCGGCCTGCAGGCTCTCTGTGAGAAGGATCCTCTCGACATCTACGCTTATCAGTACGACCTTGTCTGCAACGGCGTGGAGCTTTCATCCGGCGCTGTCCGCAACCACGATCCCGAGATCATGGTAAAGGCATTTGAGATCGTAGGCATGGGTGAGGACGATGTTAAGGCAAAGTTCCCCGCAATGTACAATGCGTTCTGCTACGGTGCTCCGCCTCATGCGGGAATCGCTCCCGGCGTAGACCGTATGGTAATGCTTCTGTGCGGCACGGATTCGATCCGCGAGGTTATCGCGTTCCCGATGAACAGCAAGGCACAGGATATGATGTGCGGCGCGCCGGCTCCTGTCAGCGAGAAGCAGCTTAAGGAAGCGAACATCGCGATCATTAAGCCTGAGAAATAA
>CAMZAI010000035.1 GCA_947304065.1 uncultured Clostridia bacterium
TCGCCCTCATACAGGAAATTATTGTCTTCGTAATCGATCGGGATGTCGGGCTTTGTCCCGTACATCGAAATCGAGCTGCTGAACGCCACAGGCTGGTCATCGATGGAAAACAGCGTTATATAGCCGGAATTGGTCAGACGGCTGTCCAGATAGGAGTTCCTGACCTTGACCATTATGACGGCCTCGCGGTCGCCTCCGACGAGCACCATCTTACGGACGAGCACCAGATTCCAGGTCATGTTGCTGTTGCGGCTGTCCTTCGATTCATAGGCCATCCAGAACGGTCTGTACTGCTCGCTGGCCTTTTGGTACCACTCGGATTCGCGGATCTCGTCGGTCACGCGCTTAAACTGTCCGTAGTCGATCATGTCCGGACGGTCGATATACACGTAAATCTGCTCGAGTCCCGCGTATTTCGCCGCATATCTGTCGAGGAGTTCGGTCTGCGCCGCCGCGACCCTCATATCCTGCTCGGTCTCGTATTCGCCGTTCAGGAACTCAATAAGATCGTCGTTATAGACCACGCTGTCGGATATCGTAAATATCTGCGTCGTGATCTCGTAGATCGTCTGCTGTACGCCGTCATTGTTCGACGCGAGCAGGTCGGAATAGTATTTTCGCTGCGTTCTCCCAACTGTGGATATCAAAAAAGAACCGATTATGATCATCGGGAGAAAAACAGCCAGCAAATAAACTGTTATCAGCTGGCTGCTGATCTTCCATCTGCCCATTACCCTTCCGGGTACGCGCTTTTGATCTGTCATCGGTTCTCCTCTGCGGAAGCGGCTTAATCCGCCGCCTCCCAATTATTTCAGTTTTTCGCCCTAAGCAGGCTGCCTATTCGGGCATATAGCTTGTGTACCAGGTGTGATTGGAAACAGGATTTCCCGTCCTCTTCGTCTCGCTTAAAAATTTGTCGTCATCGAGCAGGAAGAAGGTATTGTCGGTCGTATCGTTCCAGGTTACGTCCACATGGTACCATTTGCCGTCCACCTTCACGCGGTTCCATACATGAGCGCCGTCGGAGCTCGTCATGATGTAGTTCTCCACACCGAGTATCTCGAGGCAGAGCTGATACGCCGAAGCATACGACTCGCATACGCCCTTGCCGTTTAAGAGCACGCCTGTCGCATCATGCGCGGGCGTCACCTTATAGACTCCGTCGATCTTCTCTATAACATTGCTCGTGCCCTTTAAAGCGGCGATGCTGTCATATTCCGCCATGGCGCATATCCTGTTGTTAATATAGAGGAGCTGCTGCTTTAAGTCAGAGC
This sequence comes from uncultured Clostridia bacterium, assembly GCA_947304065.1. GTDB lineage: Bacteria > Bacillota > Clostridia > Lachnospirales > Lachnospiraceae > RUG11977. The sequence continues at coordinate 1,275 of CAMZAI010000035.1, forward strand.
TGTCGGCCACCGCGTCATCCACAATGCCCTGCGCTACCTTGAGGAGCTTCTTCACCGTAGCGTCCGCCTCATAACCGGTATGCTGCAGGAGCACAGCCGCCTTCCAGCCGTCCTTGTAGATCATCTCAAAGGCCAGATCGGCGTACTTATCGGTCGCATACGCGCTGTATCCGTAAGCATACTGATTGCCGTAGCCGGAGAATGCGCAGTACTGACTGAAGAGCTTGAAGAAATTATCGCACCAGCTCTCGATGGCCTCTTCAGTGTTGCCGACCTTTACGGTAAAACGCGTCGCGCCGGCTCTTAAAGCCTCTCTCGCATATCCTGCCAGCTGTTCGTTCGACGTAAGGGGCGTGTCAAATGCATATTCCGCCTTATATGCGGTCTTCTTTTTCGGATTCCTGATCCCGTAGTATTCGTCAGATGCAGTGGTATCACCAGTTCCGGAGCTGTCGCCGGTACCCGCATTGTCTCCGGGCACAACGGTTATCTTGCATTTATAGGTCTTGCCGTTATCGCATTTAACCTTGATCGTAACCACGGTATCTCTTGCCTTTACCGCGGTCACGAGACCGGTCGTTTTGCCGACCTTCGCGTAAGATTTGTCCGATGAAGACCAGGATACGGGATTCGCACCCACTACCGACAGCTGCAGCGTCTCGCCCTCTTTGAGCGTAGCCTTCTTGGGGCTTACGTAAGGGTTCTTGACCGTTATCTTGCATGTAAAGGTGCTGCCCTTCGCGGTCGTGGCGGTGATGGTCGCCTTGCCTTTTTTAAGTGCCTTTACGGCTCCGTCGGCATCAACGCTCGCCACGGTCTTGTCGGAAGAAGTCCAAAGGACCGTCTTCTTGTAGTTCTTGAGAGTCAGCTGAAATGTCTGCCCCACGTACAGGGTCTTCTTTGTCTTGTTGAGCTTAACCGTCGCAGCCTGTACTTCGCCTGCCGGAAGCAGGGTAATGATCATGGCCAGAGCCAGGAACAGTGCCGTAAATGCCTTGAGTACAGGGTAAAACTTCTTCGTTGTCATATAAACCTCCGTTAATGCAGATTTCAGGCCGTTGCTCCACTCTGCCGCAAAGATGCGGTCAAAAGCAGCACGCTGTTACGCTTCCGGCTTTGTCAGTGCGTCAACCAGCTTTGTAAAATTCATTCCGTGCGAGGCCTTGACGAGGACCGTATCGCCTTCTGCGAGTCCCAGACCGTCGATATTCGCAAGCAGCTCATCAAGCGTTTCAAACCTGATGACCTCGCAGCTGCCGCCCTCTTTCAGCGCGGCTTCGTACATATTTCTCGAAAGCTCACCTACGCATACGAGCATATCAATGCCGTGCGACGCCGCATAGCTTCCGACTCCTGCGTGAAGCGCGGGCGCGTCCTCTCCGAGCTCGAACATGTCGCCGAGGATCGCAACCTTGCGTCCCGCTGCGCTGCCCATCAGGTCGATCGCCGCGCAGTCAGCCTTCGGGTTCGCGTTATAGCAGTCGTCGAGCACGAGGAGCTTCCCTGTGTCGATCAGACGGCTGCGGCCGCTCATGGGCTGCGCTGCCGCTATTCCTGCCGCTATTGCTTCGGTATCCATCCCGAACATCAGTCCCGCCGCGGTGGCTGCCAGACTGTTCAGGACCATATGCGCTCCGGGAAGATGCACCTTGGCATGAAAACGTCCCACCGATGAGGTATCGCTGCCTCCGTTTGCCATCCACGGGCCCGTATGGTACAGGATGTCCGCCTCGGTGCCTCTAAGTCCCATGTTTACGACATTTTCCGCGCAGATGTCTCCGCCGCTGCCGTAGCGGACAATGCCCAGCCCCGGCACATCGCGCACGCCGGAGAGTTTTTCGTCCTCCGCGTTCAGGATCAGCGTTCCGCCCTTCCTGATGTGCCTGAATACCTCTGATTTGGCTTTCAGTACGCCGTCCAGATCTCCAAGGAACTCCAGATGGCAGGGCCCGACATTCGTAAATACTACCGCATCGGGCTTCACTATATCTCCGAGACGGTCCATCTCTCCGAAATGATTGATGCCCATCTCGACCACCGCCGCCTCATGCCCGTCCCTGAGCCTGAATATAGTCAGCGGTACTCCTATCTCATTGTTAAAATTGCCTTCGGTCTTGAGTGTATTGAACTTCTGCTCCAGCACCGAAGCCACAAGCTCCTTTGTGCTCGTTTTGCCGACCGAGCCGACAATGCCGACGATCTTTACATCCTTCATCTGCTCGCGGTAATAGCGGGCCAGCAGTCTCAGCGCCTTTAATGTATCGTCGACCGCGATGCAGGGCCCCGGCAGTTCCTCGGGAAGCTTCTCGCAGATGACGCCCAGCGCGCCTTTTTCAAAAACCTGGCCGATATAATCATGCCCGTCCGAACGCTCTCCGCGTATCGCCGCAAATACGGTCCCCGGACCGGCTTTTCGCGAATCTATCACCACATCGGCAGCCTCACTTAGTCTGCCTTCGGCATATCCGCCCGGATACACGAGACGGCCTTCCACCGCGCCCGCGATCCTCTCCAATGTCATTCCTCTCATATCATTTCACATTGCGCATCCCGGTAGATTCAGTCCCCTGCTGCAAGCGGGAATACTGCAGGTACGCCATAACAAATTCTCTATTCGTACTTCTTGAGCGACACGCGGATGATCTCCTCGCACAGCTCGGGGAACTCGGTGCCCTCGGCTCTCGCCTCCTGAGGGATCAGGCTCGTGGGAGTCATGCCGGGAAGCGTGTTCGCTTCGAGACAGAAGAGTTCTCCGTCCTCGTTCATCAGTATATCCATGCGCGCGTAGGTCTTGATCCTCAGCGTATTGTACGCGTCGAGAGCTACCTTCTGGATGCGCTTTGTAAGCTCGTCGGATATCTCTGCGGGGCAGATCTCCACGGTCGCGCCCGCCTCGTATTTGTTCTTGTAATCGTAGAAGCCCTGCTTCGGGATGATCTCTACCACAGGGAGAGGTCTGCCGTCAAATACGCAGTCGGTGAACTCCCTGCCCTTGATATACTGCTCCACGAGCACGAGACCTTCGAAACGGTAGCACTCCTTCACCGCATCGCGGTATTCCTTCTCGTCATGCACGATAAATACGCCGATCGACGAGCCGCCGCTGCTGACCTTTACAACGGAAGGGAACTTCGGAACGTAAGCATCATCGGGTCCGGTAAGGATATATGACTCGGGCGTAGGCACGCCGTTTACCTTAAACAGCGCCTTTGTTACGGTCTTGTCCATCGAGAGCGCGGAGCTTAAATAATCGGTTCCGGTATACTTAATGCCGTACAGATCGAGAGCCGCCTGGATCTTTCCGTTCTCGCCGAAATCGCCGTGCAGGCCCATGAATACGATATCCGCAGCCCTGCAGATCCTGATCACGTTCTCGCCGAAGAGCTCGTCGCTCTTTAATCTCCTCGAAGCCTTTACCGCCTCGATGTCGGGTGCAGTCTCCTTAACCTTCGCGGACTTCTCCGCCCAGTCGATGCCCGCGGTAAAGAGAGCGTCCTCCTCGCCGGGCGCGAGATCCTTCTCGTAACCGAGGTATACATCGAGCAGGATCACGTCATGTCCCTTGCTCTTTAACGCCTTATATATCTGGGTACCCGAAACCAGCGAAACGTCGCGCTCAGTACTGATACCGCCGTTTAAAACAACAATCTTCATAGTACTTCCCTCTTTTTGAATAAATTTTTACTCACTAATTATACTCCATACCTTTTGCGGCAACAACCGATTCTTTTGGAGTTAATATGTTGTATATTGTCGCGATTCAAAATCAGCCTTGCTTTTTTCACGAAAATGCGTACAATAGTATTCGCGTGCACCGTTAGTTTATCGGTAAAACATAGGCTTCCCAAGCCTGGGAGGTGGGTTCGATTCCCATACGGTGCTTAAAAAAGGTGCCTGTCGCCGTAAAATATTTTTACGGTAGCAGGCACCTTCGCTTTGTCTTACTTCAGTTTCTTCACCGTCTCCAGCGCAGCTGCGACGGTCTTGTCCATGTCATAGTATTTGTAACACCCGAGGCGGCCTCCGAAGGTCACGTCGGGGCAGCCCTCCGCCATTTTCGCGTATTCCGCGTACATCGAATTGTTCCTGTCGTTATTGACCGGGTAGTACGGCTCGTCTCCGGGCTTCCAGGCCGCGGGATATTCCTTCGTGATAACGGTATGGGGCGTATCGTCTCCGCCGTAGAGCTTTCCGAACTCGAAATGCCTGTGCTCGATAATGCGCGTATAAGGCACATCCGCCGCGGTATAGTTTACGACCGCGCAGCCCTGGAAATTGTCGGTGGGCAGAGTCTCTTTTTCAAAGCGCAGCGACCTGTATTCAAGAGTTCCCGCGCTGTAGCCGAAGAACTCGTCGACCGGGCCGGTGTAGATCACATGACGGGCGATGCCGAGCCCGGCGTCAAAGCCATTTCCGTTTGCATCGGAGGCTGCATTTCCCGCAGCGCCCTTCTCCTTCTTCATCTCGAAGTAATCGCATCCGAGCCTTACCTCTACGCCCTCGAGCATTTTCGCGATCATCGCGGTATATCCGCCGATCGGGATGCCCTGGAAACGGTCGTTGAAATAATTGTTGTCGAACGTAAATCGGAGCGGCAGTCTGCGGATGATGAACGAAGGCAGCTCGCTGCACTTGCGCCCCCACTGCTTCTCGGTGTAGCCCTTTACCAGCTTCTCATAGACGTCGCGTCCGACCATCTTGAGCGCCTGCTCCTCGAGGTTCGCGGGCTCGCCGATGTTCAGCTCCCTTATCTGATCGTCAATGATCTTACGCGCCTCGTCGGGTGTCGCGATCCCCCACATCTTGCTGAATGTATTCATGTTAAAGGGCAGGTTGTAGAGCTCGTCGCCGTATCTGGCCACGGGCGAATTGATATAATTGTTGAACTCGGCGAAACGGTTCACATAGTCCCAGACCTCTTTGACCGACGTATGGAAAATGTGGGCGCCGTACTCATGCACAATTATTCCGTTCTCATTGGCCGTATACGCATTGCCCGCGATGTGATCCCTCTTGTCGATCACCAGGCAGGAACGCCCTGCGTCGGTCAGCTCCCTTGCGCATACCGCGCCGAAAATACCCGCTCCCACAATAAGATAATCGTACATTGCAACACCCCCACAGATATTTTAGGGAAACGTCGGACACACCGCCGTTTCCCTGTTATTAAGGTCATTTCCTGCGCTTGAAGATAAAGCTTCTGAACAGTATCACATTCATCACAAGGAAGAACGCGAGAACAATGATCCAGGTCAGTACCGGCTGCTTGGGCGCGAGCGCTGCGAGCAGCATCATCGGGAATCCGAATACGATAGCCGGGAAGTTCTGATATACAAGGTTCTCAGCCACGGGAGTATCGAAATTCCTGTCGATCTCGCGAAGGAGCACGATACCGGTGCTCGCCGTACCCGTGAGCATTCCGTACATTGCCATGAACTGCTCCTCGCCGTATTTTTCAAAGAGCTTCTTCGCAACAAGCTTGTTGTACAGATAGGTCGAAACGGCGCCGACGATACCGATCGTGAGCAGAACCGGCCAGTACTGTCCGATGACCTCGATGCGGATCGCCGCGAAGCCCGCCACGATCATCAGATCGAAGAAGAAGCCGCTGATGCGCTTCATCAGGAATTCATTGACATACTCACGCTGTATGATGCGCGTCTTTTTGGTCATCTTGTTCAGGATCATGTTGAAGAGCGTTCCGAAGATAACGCCGAACAGGAAGTTAAAGCCGTAAAGTACCGACTTGAACGAAGGAACAAGATTGCCGAGGCCGCGGATCACAAGATATGTGACTGCGTAGGTTCCGAATACAAATGAGAGCTGAACTGTCAGCTTGTCGATGCTTCCGTTCATCGGGATCTCGGTAGCCTTCTGGATATCGTCGGACGAAAACTGCTCTGCGGTCTCCTCAAAGCCCCCGGTGAATCTGCCGCGTTTGCGCATCGCGTTCAGATGGATAACGCCGCCGATCGCCGCGCTTAAAAAGCCCATCGCCGCAACTGTCAGACCGAAGCTCTTACCGCCCGTAAAGCCGTAATCCGCCTCGTAAATACTTCCGTAGTTGAGCGCCTGTCCGGTTCCCTGTCCGTATCCGAACGGAAGCAGGATACCCGAAGCCGAGAACATCTCGGAAGAAACCATCGCCCAGACGATCGTGATGCCGAGACCCAGCACGCCCTGCAGCAGATAGGTCGAGACCGTGGTCACGCCGGTATTGAATATCTCACGCGTACGCTCCTTGCCCATCTTCTCGCCGCTGTGCTTGAACACGGTCGCAATGAATCCGAGCGCAAGGCAGTGATACGTGATCGTCTCCGCCATGTTCATTCCGTTGCCGCCGAAGAACTCGGTGTCCAGCATTACATTGCCCGTAATGAGACGGAAAACCACGCCTGTGAGCAGTAAAAGCAGACCGCCGAGTACCGATGTGGGTATGAGCGATCTGCGTAAAAACTTAAGTGTCTTTTTGAGCGCGTTGCCGACAATAAGGCTGACCAGAAGTACCGCCGCCAGATTGACCGTTCCCCAAACGCCGCTGTCCCAGAAATTTTGCATATTCTATGTCTCCCTCTTTAGAATCGGCTTTCAGCCGGTTCTTTTGCTGCGATGATCTGTCACCGCAAATTTATCTTCACGGGATCGGATCCCGTAAAAATCATGATCTCAGAACAGGATCCCGTAATCCCTGTAAAAAGGCGCCGCCTCGTCCTTTGCAGCGAGGATCGGCTTCTCCCCGTCCTTAAAGCCCCAGTCGATGTTAAACTCCGGATCGTCGTATCTGATCGACGCCTCGGTCGAGGGATCGTAGTAATTATCCACTCTGTAGAGGAATTCCACATCATCGGTCAGAGTCACGAAGCCGTGCGCAAAGCCGCGCGGAACCAGGAATTCACGCTTGTTCTCAGCCGAGAGCTCGACCGAAGTCCACTGCTTATAGGTCGGCGACTCATGCCGAAGATCCACCGCCACATCAAGTATCGCGCCCCTCGTGCAGCGCACGAGCTTTGCCTGTGAGGCCTCTCCCCTCTGGAAATGAAGCCCGCGCAGAGTCCCTTTCTGCGCAGAATAGCTCTGATTGTCCTGAACAAAATCGTAATGAAGTCCCGCAGCCTCGAAGTCGCGCTTCGACCAGGTCTCGTAAAACCACCCGCGGTGGTCGCCGAATATGCGGGGTTCAAGTATATATACGTCCTTTAAAGGAGTCTCCGTAAGCTTAAACTGCATGATATGATCATCCTTTTTTATTATAACATACTAAAACACAAATCCTGTGGCTTTATCATGAGACACCGGTCACAGATACTGTCCGTACGCGATCGCCCTTACCTTCCTCGTGAGATCGTCGCAGCCCGCGCCCGCCTTCTGTATGAAGAACAGGATCACCGACTTCGAAACGGGCTCGATCGTGTAATAAGTGCCCATCCAGCCGTCCCAGCCGAACTCGCCGGCAGGTGCGATCGTGCCCTGTATCTCCGGATGCTCGAGGATCCTCATCAGGCAGTTATAGCCGTGTCCCAAAGTCGAGCCCCAGTTCATGTCCCTGGCCTTTATCTCGTCGGTCAGGGCGTTCGTGTGCATGTATTTAACGGTATTCTCGCTCAGTATCCTTACATTGCCGAGCTTTCCGCCGTTTGCGAGCATCATTCCGAACTTCGCGAAATCATCGATCGTTGAAAGCAGGCCTGCTCCGCCCGACTCCCAGTGCGCATGCTCGGGATAATCGCCGAGGCCCAAGTGAATGCCTTCGAGGACTCTGATGCCGCCTGTTGCCGGATCGTACTCGTATCTCTCGGTCATCCTGTCCTTAAAGCCCGGAAGCATGTCGAAAGAGGTGCTGAGCATTCCGAGCGGCGTAAGTATCTCATCTCTTACAAACGCGCCGAACTGCCTTCCCGAAGCCACCTCAACCACCGCACCGAGTACATCGGCCGAGAAGCCGTACATCCATCTCTCACCCGGATCAAACGCGAGCGGGCAGCGTCCGAGCGCGTTCGCGAACTCTACGGTCATAGGGTAAATGGCGTTCGCCATCTTCTTTTCGTACTCGCCGAGGCACTTCCCCACCTCGATATGCGCCGCTGTCTCGATGCCGGGATAGCATACGCCCGAGGTCATCGTCAGCAGATCGAATATCGTAACGGGCCGTGCAGCGGGTCTTAAATGATACGCCTTTCCGGTCGCATCTCCGTTCACTGCGGGCTCGTCCGCCACAGCTACCATCTGATTCGCGAAACCGGGCAGGTACTGCTCCACATTGTCCTTCAGATCGATAATGCCGCGCTCAACGAGCATCATGACTGCCGCCGCGGTAACTGTCTTTGACATCGAGAACATCCTGAATACCGAATCGCGCTTCATCGGGATATCCCGCGCGATGTCAGCCTTGCCGAAGGAGCCGAAGTACCGCTCCTCGCCGTCCTTTATCACGAGAATGTTCGCGCCGGCGATGCGTCGCTCGCCGATCACCTTATCCATCAGGATCGAGAAATATTCATTTTTCATGCTGCCTTCTCCTTGGGTACTTTAGCGACGTAAAGGTCACTTTTTTATTGTCTGAGCGTCATAACCGTCAGACAAAACAATAAGGGGCTCTACCCCTTATTGTTTTAGCGGACATGGTCAAAAGCTCCGTTCTTAATTGGTAGGAATGGTCACAACGGCTGGCTCGGATGCAAGAACAGCCGCAGCCTTCGCAGAACCGGCTACTCCGCGCCTTCTGATCAGGATGACGGAAGTAGCATCTGTGATCTTCGCGGTAACTCGGGTCTTCGCTGTGTCGAGCTTTGTATAAACGGTATTAAGATTAGCCTTAAGGACCGTACCTGTCTTGACCGTGCTCCATTTGATCGTCGAATAATCGATCAGATTACCCGTATAATCTGCGTTCGCAACGATGCACATCTCAAACTGAGGTGAAGGAACAAGAGTATCTGCCGCAGTGATAGCACCGATTGTGTATTGCTCTCCGGCCTTTGTCAAACCTGCAACCGTAGGAGCCTTGCCCTGATAAGGGATGGATACCATGCCCACGCGTGATGCGGGCTTCTTTGTGGTCGCCGCGATCCTTACATCAAGGATCAGTGCTGCGGGCGGATCGGGCTCAACGTACGCAAGAGCCTTCTTGATGTCCGCTATCGAGGTCATGGAAACCTTGGCTGAAGTATTATTGGTAAATGGCGAGAAAGCAGTGGTCAGGATAGCCGTAGGATTCGTGCTGTTCGCAGCGAAAGGAAGCACGGTATACCAGTCCTTCGTGCCGTTCTTCCTGAACTGCATGCCATTCTTGAGCGCAAGATTCAGCTTGCTGACATCTACCTTTACATTGGGAGCCTTGGTCACGGCGATCTTCAGTTTGTTTTCCTTACTGAAGCGGGAGCCTTCTTTGTGCTGGTCCTGATTCACCGCGCCGAGCCTGAAGTAGATGATTGCACCCGAAGAGAGCATGGAGTTCCAGTCAGGGTATTCCATCTGCGAGATCTTCTTCCATGCGCCGTTCGCGCCCTTGCGCCACTCTATCAGATCCGTAAGATCCGCGATCTCCTTGAGGACCTGAGTCTCTGCGCTGGTCAGGTGTGCGTATGTAACGGTCGTGCCGTCATTATTATTGATTACAATGCTCTGAAGAACTTTAAGTCCCGAGAACTGTGAGGGTGTTCCCTCATAAGACCAGTCTACATTGAATACGATCTTCTTCTGGTTCGGTGAAACCGTAATCGGTACTACGGGCACCAGTCCGTCCGTACCGGGAGTATTTAAAGTTGTGATACCGATATAATTGGCCTTGCTCGCAGACAGGGTCGAGATATCGATATAGTAATACATTCCGTTGTTATTCTGAGCTGCGGGAAGAAGTTCCGCAAGTTTCACGCCTGTAACTGTATTGTTCTTCAGCACCGCATAATAAACCTGCGTGAAGGCAGCCTTAACCTTTACGCTGATCTGCTCGTTCGCGTACTCGATATAGGTCTCCGCTATCGCCTCATTAGCAGGCGATGTGGTCGGCGTAGGCGAAGGTCCGGTCGTAGGCGTGGGTCCTGTTGTAGGTGAAGGTCCCGTTGAAGGAGACGGTCCTGTAGAAGGCGTTACTCCGCCTGTGGGATCCGTGCTGCCCGAAGGCGCAGCGCCATCCGTGGGATCGGCCGCAGCCACATGTACCACGCCGTCACCGGATCCTCTCTCCGGTGCGGGCCTTACGCAAACAGCCCACAAAAGTACCAGCAGTCCGCACATTATTAATAAACAGTTTTTCAATATCTTTCTGCTCATTGCATCCTCCTGTACATTTCTGCTATAATGAAAATCTCAGAAATGTCGATATATGGAATATGGGCGGCAACTTCCGCCAAAAGTACGGCATTAACATTCTAAAGGAGATTATAACATGAAATCAACCAAAATGCGGATTTTTTTCAAAATAATACTCATCTGCGCCGTAATATGTTCTACTTTATATTTATCGGCATGTTCGGGCAAAAAAGTAACAGATGATAAAAAACCTACCGAAGCACCCACTTCCGCACCCGCGACTCCCACTCCCGAAGCGGACGATGAGATTGACGACGAAGACGTGGATGATGACGAAGACGATACCGAAGGCACCGACAATTTCGAAGGCTATGTAGGTCTCGTCGAGGTCGATCCCGGCAGCGGCGTAGAGCTTCCCCTTCTGGTATACGACGGCCTGAGCTACTGTGTATACGGCGATCACGCAGAAGTCATCTTCACCTGGTTCTCGGATGATTCGCTTGAGGACTACGTGATCCGCGATTCGGTTGAATACGAGGGCAAGACTTATCCCGTTACCGCCGTTGCGGAGGACGCGCTCAATACTTTCTCTTACGCGCTCAGCATTACGATCCCCGACACGGTCACTTCGATCGGCGATTCGGCGTTTGAGTTCTGCGACAGCCTCGAATCGATCGTTATCCCTTCATCGGTTACCTCGATCGGCGATGCGGCGTTCAGCGAATGCGCTGCGCTTAAAGAGATCACGATCCCCGATTCCGTAACGAGCCTCGGCAAGGGCGTATTCTTCAACTGCGCAGCCCTTACCACCGCCGTCCTTTCATCGAATCTTACGAGCGTTCCCGAGGAGACCTTCTCCGGATGCGAACTGCTCACCTCGGTTACTCTTCCCGAAGGTATCCAGACCATCGGACGCGAGTCCTTCTGGTACTGCGAAGCGCTCGAGACCATCGAGCTTCCCGAGACTCTCGCGATCATCGATGACGGCGCGTTCTACAACTGCCTGAACCTCAAGGAGCTGAAGCTTCCGAAGTCGCTGCTCATGTTGTCCGCTACAGCTTTTGACTGCTGTGATTCGCTTGAGAAGGTTTACTGCCCTTCATCGATCGTTTCGAATTTCAAGGAGACATTTGACGCATACGACTTTGAAGTTGAAGAATATTAAATAAATATCCCCGGCTTCAAACCGGTTAAAAAAGCCCGCGTTTTTGCCGATATATAGCTTATAAACACTTACTCAAGGAGGAGTTATGTTTAAGCACGGTATATCAGCCATACGCAGGGCTTTTTTATTTATAATAAGTCTGACCTTAATACTCTCGGTTCCCTCTGAAGCCGTATTTGCCGCGGACACCGTTTCGGCGGACTCTTCGGCTGCGGTGATGCGTTCCGCGGAAGAAACGGAATTCTTCGAAGGCGCGCAGATCCTTTCGGGAACTTCTTTTGATATTTCCGATGAAACTCCCGCCGATCCCTCCTCTTACATCTCGAAGAAGCTGAAGACCGTCCGCAGCGGCGGATCGGGCTATTCTCTTTACGATCTCGGCGGCAATGAGTACGGCTACAACTCCCTTTCCGACAACCAAAGGCTGTTATTCGACTCGATAGGCGAACGCCTCGAAGCATTCATCGACAGCGATTCTTATAAGACAGACCTCACCGCGGAGACTGCGCGCATCGAAACGCGCGTCGAGTATCTTACGCAGAACGACCTCACCGATGACGAACTGGCCGAGACCATCTGCCGTTTCGTATATTCCAATCCGCAGTATTACTGGATCGGACTCAACTATTCATTTGCCTCGAACGCAGAAAGCGTCGCGGCCGTGATCAATGTCGATCCCTACTACTACGGCTATTCCGCACGCAAAGCAGCCGATGACGCGATCAGCGCAAAGACCGGCACATGGGTAAGCGAGATCACCGAAGCAGCTTCTCTCGGCGAATTCTACGGAGCGCTGAAGGCTCACGACATCATTATCAGGGCAATCGACTACGCATATAACGCTTCCGGAAAACCCGAAGACAGCATGTGGGCGCACTCGATCGCAGGCGTGTTCACCGGACAGGGCGCGGTCTGCGAAGGCTACGCGAAATGCTTTGAGTACCTGCTCGACCTCGCAGGCATCCCGAATATCTACATCCTCGGCACCGGCGCCAAAGAAGCTCACGCATGGAACGCCGTGAATATCTTCGGACAGTGGTATCTCTGCGATATCACCTGGGACGATCCCAACAATTCCGTTTCGGACGGCCTGAAGGACTCGAACTACTCCTACTTCTGCATCCCCGAGGCGAAGTTCAACCAGAAGCATAAGGCCTGGGGCAATAAAGATTATTACGGCTATGAGCTTCCCGAATTTGAGGATACGATGGAGCAATCGTTCTTCACGATATTCGACTGCTACGCCGACGAAGCATTTACAGAGTCTTCCGGAGAAAGCTTCGCAGCGGCCCTCATTGAGAACCGTTACCGCGATATCGACTATATATTCGCCGCATTCCCGTCAAGCGCAAAGACTTCATTTGACAGCTATGTGGTTCCGCACCTCACCGGCTTCGATCCCGAAGAAGGATATATCATAACCGACACCGCGATCGGAAGCGTGGTAAAATACGCGTCACCGATTATTGAACATCCTGCGGACAGCATAAGCCTTTCTGCAGAAACCGTTGAAATCGATGTGGCCGGATCCGCAACCGTAAGAGCAATCCTCCCTCGGGGCAGCGACGACCGCGTGGTATGGTCCGTAAGCCCCGCAGAGGGCGGCAGTTCCTCCGATGCGGAAAGATATCTGCAGCTGAGCCCTCACGGCACCGAAGCCGTGATCACGGGCCGCAGGAACAGTACAGTAAGGCTCACCGCCACTGTCTACAGCAGCCGGAAGAGCGACGAGCCCATTTCAGCCGGCTGTGAGATCAAGATCGGTTCCGGCGCTGATATCGCCGAAGCGACCATCTGGCAGAACGGAACCAAAAAGACCAAGAGCATTACTCTCAAGACCGAGCTCCGCGCCACAACCTGGAAGGACTCGAAAGGCAAGGTAAAGAACGGCAAGCTCGTATGGTTCGCATCCGACGAGCCGACCAAGCCTTCGTTTGATGGATCAAAGCACACTGTTTCCTTTGGCGCAGCAAAATCAAAGCTCGCCTCGATAAACGCAAAAGGCGTGATCACCGCAAAGAAAGCCGGAACCGTATACGCCTATGCGTGCGACACCGGAAGCATGACCTACGAAGAGCACGTGATCGACATAGCCGCGGGCCCTACGAAGCTGTTCCTCACGAGCGTTCCGAATTCGACCAACAAGGACGTCATCCTTAAAAAGACCGCTGCGGACGCAGGCTCATCGTACAGGGTATATATCACGCCGTTCATCAAGGACGGCACGCCCGATCCCGACTGCACATACACCGTCCGCATCGCGAAGGCCGAGCAGGCCAAGTACCTCAGCGTAGAGAAAGCAATGGTCGACGAGGACGGCAATGCCTATTTCATCGTGAATGCGCTCGACTTCATACAGGAAAAGGCCAAGACCGCCTCGGTAAAAGTCGAAGCAGTCTGCGACCAGACCGGCAAGAAAGCTTCCATGACCGTCGTGATCGGTAATCCGGTGCTTGACGCATCATGCATAGATCCCAATGCTGCGGACGCCGCGGAAGGCACCGCAGAAGCCGCCTCGGCGGAGCCCCTGAAGCTCTCGACGAAGGGCAGCACATTAACATTCAAGCTGCATCTTATAACCGCGCTTGGCGACACAAATATCACCACCGACAAGATCAAGATCTACGTGGGCCTCTCCGATGTCTCATTCAACGAGAACGACCGCGTGGAAACCGATAAAGGCGCCACAGTCCGCGCCAAGTTCGACAAAGCCACGATGCAGCTCACGCTCACCGCGTCCAAGGATGCAGGCAAGACCGCTCTCATCACCGCGGCGTTCACCGATGTCCTGACCAAGGAGACAACGCTGGTAGACCTGATCGAGATTGATGAGAACGGTGAATTGAAGCTGTGGTAAGGATCAGTATAATCCTATAACATTAATTAAGCCTTCCCCGGCGAACCGGAGAAGGCTGTTTTATTAGAGCGGATTCTTTTTTCCGTATTCAACCGCCGCTGCATGAAACGAATCGGAATCTATGTCGTCAAAATAACGCTGACGCCACTTGGTATAGTCTGTTTTTTCACGAATCACAGCTGAAATAAAGCGCTCTGCTTCTACAACACCTAATTCCTGTATAAGACAATTCATGCCACGATTCAGTATTTCCGCTGTACTGGTATTATCCGTTGCCATCATTCCGATTTACTCCTTGTTGCTCTCTCCGAATTAAAGATATCATAAAAAAAGCAAAAAAACAAGCACAATATCGTGTTTTGTCTGAATATTCAAAAAATATTTCATTCCCATATTTATAACCCGAAGAAGATCGTAAAGAATCAGTATATCGCCGCCGCCAATACCGCATTGGCCCGCATCTGGGCCTGCACATTCGCGTGGCTGTAAATGTCAAGCGTGATCGATATGCTCGCATGTCCGAGCTTATTTGACACACTTACGATATCCGCTCCGTTCGCGATACTCAGAGACGCCATCGTATGCCGCAGAGCGTGCGGATGGATGCCGGGCAGACCGTACTTCCTGCCGAACCTTAAAAGATAATTATTAAAGGCTACCGGTATCAGGGGACTTCCATCCCTCTGCGTAAAACAGTAGCCTTCTTTTCGAGCAGCAGTCCCCTGCTGCCTCTTCCATGCCCCGAGACACTCCAGAACGGGGCTGTTCAAAAAAATCGTCCTGCTCTTTCCGTTTTTGGGCGAGCAGACAAAGGTTCCGTGCGTCGAGATGTGCTGCACGTTCCTGCAAATAATCACACGTCCCGAAGTAAAATCAATGTCCGCCCACTTCAGCCCCATTATCTCGCCGCACCTGCAACCGCTGTCGATTGCGAACAGGACCGCCGCCCGCCACATGAGCGGTTCATGCTCTAGACATTTGATAATATATCGCACCTGCTCTTCATCGTATGAGAGCGGCGTGGCCAGCGGCCCGCTCTTCCATTCCGTCAGGTGTTTCAGCCTGCGCATTGGGTTCTCACCTATCGCACCATTTTCCAATGCATTTTCAAAGAACGAGTGCAGCACGATATAATGCTGCCTCAGCGTCCCGTATGCCAGTTCCTTACCCGTGCGCCGGTTCCGCTCCCTCTCCCTGATCGAGTAAAGATACTTTTTCATCATGGCAAATGTGATGCTCCCCATCCTCTCCTGCCCTATATATTTCTCCGCGCGCCGCAGTTCCCTGGCGTAATTCTGCACGGTCACCGGGCTCAGTAAAGGTTTCTTTTCACCGATAAATATAGGGATGTAGTCAGCAAATGTTAGATTGGACATATAGTACTCAATTTCGTCCATCTTCATACCTCTCCTTTCTTTCACAAATAACCTGTCAGTACTAGCGTCTGTTTCAGGGCAATGACAATGGTATCTTCGTTACGTAGAAAAGTAAAATTTATGAAGAAGTTTAATTTCTCAAAAGGCTTAGTGATAGGTCTTTTGA
>CAMZAI010000036.1 GCA_947304065.1 uncultured Clostridia bacterium
CATCGGATGAAGAGCTTCGCTGTATTTACATTTCTCGAATTCCTCGCGAGCATTATTGCATATGAGGTCCTGCAGCCCGAGAAGGGGTTGAGGCTGTAGACCGGCATCAGACCATAGCCGAGGCTGTTCAGGCGCATCTTCGAGGAAACCGCAAATCCGAAGCCTGCCACGCCGTTTCCGAGCGCCTCTACCACCTCGTCGGAGGAGTTCGTAAAAATTATGTTCTTTGCGGACATCTTCCAGAAAACCTCAGCCGCATTGCTGCCTTCGGGGATCACGATCTCACTGTGCCCGTACGCCTCAAGCGCCTTCTTAAGGTCGTCCGAACGGTCGAATGTCGCGGAGCAGAGCGCGTAAGTCGAGAAGGATCTCAGCGGATTGGGCATATAGATCAGGCCCTTGTATCTCTCCTCCGTCAGTTCCCAGATATTCGTGATCGGGCACGAATCCCAGCGTTTCGCGCTGTAAAAGAGGAGCTCGGCTTCATTTACAAAATCAACGGGCTCCTTATCGCCCCGCATGCTCATATGCGCGGCAATGTCCGAAGGAAGATACGGGACGACCGCTGATGTATTCACAAGCCTTTCCCTGAAATCTCCGCTGTTATCGGTGCAGATCACCACATCGCAGTCTGAGCCGCCGTTTTTAAAGTTCGCCTCCACCGCATCGATCAGGTCTGGGCTCCTCAGATCCCTTATCTCCACGCAGAGACCGGGATACTGCGCTTCAAAGCTCTCCTTAGTCTGCGCGGCCCTGGTAGTGACCGTGTAAACTATCAGGATATCCTCTTTGAGCGCTTTTTCGTATAGTTCGCTCACGGATTCATCAGCAGTGAGTGCAGCGGCTTCGAGCCACTCGTCCCGCTCTTTTTTGCCGCAGCCCGTGAACGCCGCAGCGATCAGTATAAATATCGCAAGCCTTCCAAGTAGCTTTCCCATTCGACATCATCCTCCGGATCTGTTATTCCCGTGACAAAATTCTGTATCGCGCGGTCCACGTAGTCCGCAAGTCCGCTCACGGGCTCATGAAGGACCGGCTCCGCGGGCAGCAGCACCCTGTAACTCATCTGCGCACGCGCGTCTATGTATTCGGCGTCGGAATTGACTCCGTTCCATGTGACTCCGGCAAGATATCTCTCGGGTACATGCATCGGTCCTATGCCGTTCAGGTTCTTGTTCTGCGATGTGTTCCAGATATATTTCTTCGTAGCGATCGTCGAGACCGTTCCGTAGATACTTACGTCCCTGCCGTCCGAAAAGGTCCAGTCTTTGCCTTCCTCTCCGTAGCGGGCGATCAGCGAGGCCTCTTCACTGAGCATCGTCTCCAGCAGCAGGGCCGCCGGGTCCTTCTTCGTGCTCCTGCCCGTGATCACGCCCCCAACCGTCGGCTCCTCGCTGTAATAGAGCGCGTTTCCGGTCCCGTCCGGGCCCGTAAGCGGCGGCACGTGAACAAAGCGCGCCATGATCTCGGGATTGCCCTGGTAAATGACATCCGAGATCGAATCGGTACAGAAAGCCCCTGCCAGGTCATTCGGGCTGTTCACCATTTCGGAAAGACCGTTTAAATGCCTTGTAAAGCAGTTCGCGTCGATGAGGCCTTCCTCAAAGAGCTTCGCGCAGAATTTCAAACCCTCGCGGAATTCATCCGTCCCGGCAACGCAGACAGCTTCCTGCTCAGCCGGATCGAAATACGAGTGATAGGGATCGCAGCTGACAAACGCATTGAGGATCAGCTCGACAGGCATATAGAAATAATCGTCCCCGGACCCGATCAGCGGTATCTCGTCCGCCTTTCCGTTGCCGTTCGGATCATTCTCTTTAAACGCTTTCAGGACCTCATACAGCTCGTCTGTTGTCTTCGGAGCGGCAAGCCCCAGCCCGGTCAGCCATTCGACATTGATCCAGAGGATCTGCCCGGCTCTCGTAGGAACACGGCTGCCGTAATTCTCATAGTACATGCGTCCGTCGACGGTCGCGATGTCGCCGGAATCGACGTAAGGTTTAAGTTCTTCTTCGGTGATCGTAAAATCGCCTCCGAACAGGATCACATCGATATCGGCGTCGGAAGAGAACAGCGCGTCCAGATAGTCGGTCGCACCGGTCTGCCTTACCACGCTGACCTCGATATCCAGCCCGGTCTTTTCCTCCAGCCACTTCACATAATAATTGGTCGAAGGATCCTGAACATAATCGGAAAACGGTACCGCAACGCGCAATACCGGAGGCTGTGACTCCACACCACAGCCTCCGGCCAGTATGCACAATATCATGAAAAGTACCGAAATCCTTCTTTTCACTCTTCTTTATCTCGCATTTCCTTCGGTGAAAAACCGAATTTTTCTTTGAATACCTTGAAAAAATGATAATAATCCGAATACCCCGTCTGCAGGGCGACTTCTTTTATCAGGATATCGGGCTTTTTCAGCAGCTCGTACGCATGCTGCATCCTCAGATCGGTCAGATAAACATTTAAAGACCTGCCCGTATTCTTCTGGAACAGCCTGCAGATGTAGTTCCTCGAATAATCGAACTCCTCGGCGAGGCTGTCGAGTGTAAGCTTCTCTGCGTAATGCTCTTCGGTATATGCGCGGATCCTGTCAAATACGCTCGCGGGCTCGCCTTCCTCCGCCTCTTCCTTTTCTTCCTCTCCGACGCTGTAGCCCTTCTGCGGTCTCAGCTTCGAGAGCCTTGAGTTAAGGCGTTCGAGCACCAGCTGCATTTCCACGTCCCTGACGGGCTTTAAGATATAGTCGAAACCCGAGCCCTGGAAGAACCGCCTCACATCCTCAAAATCGTTATAAGCGGAGAGCATGACAAATTCGCAGTCCACGCCCGCCGCTTTGATCTTTCCTATCAGTTCGTTGCCGTCCATGCCGGGCATCTTAAGATCGCAGAATACGACGTCCGGAGCCTTCCCGATGATATCGCCGAGAGCTGCCGCGGGATCGGTACTCATGCCCACGACCTCGAACGCGTTATCGAGCCACGGCACGCGGTCTATCATCTCTTCGAGGATCAGCTCGTCGTCGTCAACCAGAAATACCTTATACATCCGCGGTACCTCCGGCTCTTCCGCTGAACTCTCCGAGCACGTTCTTGATCACCTTCGTGCGCGGGAGATACTTCATGATCATGCGTTTCAGTTCTACAGAATCCACGGGCTTCGTCAGATAATCGTCGAATCCGCCCGCAAGATATCTCTCTTTCGCGCCGCTTACCGCATCCGCGGTCATGCAGATGATGATCGTATCGCGGTTCATTCCGTCCGCCTGATCCTTTATCCTGCGCATGGTCTCTGTACCGTCCATCTCGGGCATTCTCTGATCCATGAGGATGATGTCGTATTTCTTCTCCGTCGTGCGCTTTAGCGCCTCACGGCCGCTTACCGCGCCTTCAAGCTGCATGCAGGTCTTCTTGAGCAGACCTTCGGCTACCAGGATGTTTACCCTCGTATCGTCGACGATCAGGATCCTTGCCTCGGGAGCGGTGAACAGCTCCTGCTTCACATGGCTGTCGCGGATGCTCTGCTCGTACTTTGCCTTAAAGTCGCCCACCGGCTCCTCGGAAACGATCCTCTGCGGTATCGTGATCGTAAACGTGGTACCCTCATGATAAATGCTGTCAACCTTGATCTCACCGTGCATCATGTCGACGAGATTGCGCGTGATAGCAAGTCCGAGACCTGTTCCTTCGGTCGTTGAATTATGTTCAAGGTCCATTCTCTCGAACTTTCCGAACAGTCTCTCAAGGTCCTCGGCCTTTATTCCTATGCCGGTATCCTTTATCTTTATGATCAGCTTGAATTCTGCGCCGTTTTCGGTCCTTTCGGGCTCAGTGCAGCTGACCTCGAGCTCTACGGTACCGGTCTCGGTATACTTGACAGCATTGTTTAGAACATTGATCAATATCTGTCTGACTCTGGTTTCATCACCGTACAGACCGTCGGGGATCGAACTGTCGATCCTGACCTTAAAGTCGAGTCCCTTCGCATCGGCCTTCATCGCGATCATATTGCCGGTATCGTTCAGAACGGAGCTGAGCTTGTACTCGCCGTTGACGATCTCCATCTTGCCGGCCTCGATCTTCGAGAAGTCGAGGATATCGTTAATGATGTTGAGCAGGTTGCCGCCGGCGTTCCTGATATTGCCCGCGTAGGAGCATATCTCAGAAAATACCGCGCGTACCTTTTCTTCGTTCTCGGGGAACTTGTCGCGCGCCTGCATGCTCTCGTTTATGATCATCTCGTTCATGCCGAGAACGGCGTTGAGCGGCGTTCTTATCTCATGCGACATGTTCGCGAGGAAGTCGCTCTTCGCGCTGTTCGCGCGCTCGGCGATCTCTTTGTCCCTGCGGATCTCCTCATTCTCCATGAGCTTCTGTCCGAAGCCCGCCACGAACATGATCATAGCGGTAAACATAACGAGTCCGAGTGAGAATACAAAGAGTATTACCGCGATAACGCTGTAGCTGTCGCTTCCGCCTTCCCTGACAAAGATATTCCTGGCCCAGACGCCGATCAGATAGCCGCCTATGCAGGAGCCCAGCAGGAATACGAAATACGATATATTCAGGGCGTTCCTGAAAGGACGCGACAGTATCGAATGGTCCGTTCTTCCCCGGATCAGGTGCTCTCCGAACTGGCGCCTCATGGCTATGATCATAACGGGCATGATCAGGAAGCTGCTCATGATAAATACGATATAAAGCGTCAGGAACAGCACGTTGTCGCTGAGCATTCTCGCGGTCCAGCATCCGTATTCGAGAGCTGCATAAATAAGTGCGGTAATAGCCATGTAGGGCTTTCTCAGGACCTTTGTGCGCCGGTATTTGAGGTAATATGCGAGAGTTTGGATACTGAAGCACGAAACGAGCGTAACTGCCGCTTCTTCCCATGCGGCTATGAAGATCCCGTCATATTCATAGTATAAAAAGAAATGGAATACGCCGAACGGAACGGGCAGGAACTGCCATATCGAAAGATACGACCGCTCTTCTTCGACCTGAAGCGTGCGTATCAGAATGGCAAGAATGACAAAGCTGATATTCCAGCCAAGATAGGTAAAATAGTTGGAGATGGTCGGATATCCGTGCATTACGAGATTATACTCGACCCAGTAATAGTTCGTCAGATTGTTGAAAAGGAAAAAGAGCGCAAGGAGCAGCCAGTATCTCTTCGAACCGGTTATAAATCGTCCAAACGCAGTATTGAGTGATATGACGGTAATCACAAGGGCTATTATCAGGCCAAATGTCTCATACATATCCGTTTTTCCTCATCATCCGTGCATCCGCGCGGCTTTCAAAGCAGCAGCACTCCGTAAAAATACGTGAATAGTATTTTTACGGAAATGTTGTATAATATAGTTGAACAATGTTAATAAAAGACCTGATCACTTAAGGAGCGCCATCAGCTCGTCACCGTAACGGAGCAGAAGCTCGGTCGCGATCATCATGAGCACCTGTACCACGCCTGCGGCTATGAGCTCCCAGGTAATGAGCTTTACACGGCTCACCGGAGCGGGCTCGAGCGGAACCTGCGCATATACGGGTTCGGCAAGGAATGTACCGTCCTCGGCATGCGTGATGACCTCGCGCTCTGCAGCCAAAGGTTTAGGCTGACCGGCACCGAACATGGAGCACATGATCTCCCATCGGCCGCAGCGTTTTGCGATAAGCCTGAGAAGCAGGAATACAAGAATACCTCCGACTATGGCAGGTATCAGATAGCCCCGGATGATCAGAAGGATATCAGCAACGGTAAGCGAATCGGCTGCGGTACCCATGAAAGCTTCCACCGAGAAATCATCCGTACCCATGATGCGCTCGATAAGAGCCATGGTATTTATATCGTTCTCGGCCTTCGCCGTGTCATATAGATTCTGCATCCAATTGAGCGCCGCGGGAAGTCCGTAGATCGTTACCACAGACACCGCATTGACCAGCGCATGAACTATCATGGTCGACCAGATGGAATCCGTCGCCTCAACTATCAGCGCGAAGATCACGCCGAGCACAAAGGCATATGTGAACTGGTTCAGATTGCCGTGAACAAGCCCGAACAGCAGGCCCGAGAGCAGCGCGGCTCCGAAGCCGGCAGCCAGTCTGTAGGTATTATAGAAGATACCGCGGTAAGTAAACTCCTCGAGGAACGCGGGGAGTATCGCGATGATCAGTATCCCGACCACAAAAGGAACCTCATCGGTCACACCGAACATCACCGACGAGATAACGTTTGTCGAATAGAGCATGGAAAGCGAGTTAAAAAAGTTCAGTACGGGGGTAAGGCAGATATAGATCAGAATACAGAGCAGTATGTTCGAGAACCTGATCTTCCTGAATCTGAGGAACTCAAAGCCCTTCTTTTTGTCTCTGTTGCTGCATATAAAATAAATGATCGCGGGCACGGCAAAGATCAGCTGTGAGTATACCAGCTGCAATGTGATCTTACCCATAAAGATATCTATTCCTAATCCGCTGAGGATACCAACCACAATCTCAAATACGATCGCGATCATGACTATGGCAAGGAAAAGAAGGTTAACACCCTTTATTGCTTTCTGAGTCTCCATAAAAAACCCCCTTGAACACTTGGTAAATTTATGATACAACATAGAGCGTCTGTTGGCAAGTAAACAGGCGTTGCAAAAGCTTCCGGAAGGCTTCATTTCCGGGAAAGGAAAAACCATGATACAGCTGGGACGTGAACAGAATCTGAAGGTGCTGAGAACCGCATCGATAGGTGTCTATCTGGGCGAGGAGCGTGATCCCCTCGCGGTTTTCTCGCGCACGGATTCTGCCAATACTTCAAGCATTACCGACCGTACGGATATACTGCTTCCGAAGAACGAAATTAAATCAGGATTAAATATTGGAGACACTGTAAGGGCTTTTGTATACCTCGATTCCGAGGATCGCCCGATCGCCACTCTGCGCACTCCTATGCTTACGATAGGCTCGTTCGCGATGCTTACCGTAAAGGACATAAACAAGATCGGCGCCTTCCTCGACTGGGGTCTGGCAAAGGACCTTTTCCTCCCTTACAGGGAGATGACCTGCTCCCCTTCTGTCGGCGACAGGGTACTCGTAACCCTCTATGTGGACAAGTCAAAGAGACTCTGCGCCACGATGAAGCTCTATAAGTATCTGAGAACAGACAGCGACTACGAGAAGTCCGACTGGGCTGACGGCACAGTATACGAACTCTCCGACGAACACGGCGCTTACGTGGCCATCGACAATCTCTTCTCCGGCATGATACCTGCGCGTGAGCTGATGCGACCCGTAAAGGTCGGTGAATCGCTCCGTTTGAGGATCGCGAAGATCCTCCCGGACGGCAAACTGGAGCTCAGTATGAGAGAGCCGGGATACCTCCAGTTAGGCCCCGACTGCGAACTGATTTTTAAGAAGCTCAAGGCCGCAGATGGCGGATTTCTGCCGTTCCACGACCGTTCCGATGCCGAATTAATTAAATCTGAATTTAATATGTCAAAGAATTCTTTCAAGCGTGCGATAGGTCATTTGATGAAAGATGACCTGATAGACATACTGGATAACGGGATCAAAATAAAAGAGCGCTGATCGTCGATCGGCGCTCCTTTTTATATTCACATATCTTATTTATCGGATAATACTTCGTCTAAAGCTGCCAGCAGCTTGTCCGCCTCGATCGGTTTCGCAACCAGATGCTTAAGTCCGAGCGACTGTACTTCCGCCATCGTATCATGGTCACAGAGAGAGCTGAGCATAACGATCTTCGTCTCCGGATTCTTCTTCAGAAGCTCAGTAGCGGTCTCAATGCCGTCGATACCGGGCATGATGATATCCAGAGTGATAACATCGGGCTTCAGTTCCTCGGCCATCCTGATGCCGTCTTCTCCGTTCTTTGCATGACCCGCGATCTCGTACCCCTTCGGCTCTATAACGTCCGCTATTTCTCTTGCGATGAACGGTGAGTCATCAATAATCAACACTTTTTTCATAGATAGGTCCCTCCAGTCCTTTCTGCCTCTAATTGCTGGAATGTTCGGGCAAAACCTTATAGCAAAGCACAAAATCTATCTTGCCCTGATCGCACATATAAGAGGTTTCAATTCTGCTGCTGTAATCTGCTTCGGCCGTTTCCCTGTAGGATCCGCGTATCAGAACCGGAATGATGAATCTGGACGCGTGCCCGATCTCGTTATTTATCTTAGAGATGAACCTTCCGTAGAAGATGTTCATGTACTCCTTAAAGTAAGCTTCCCTGTCCTCCTTCGACAGCTCCGCGCCGTTGCTCATCTTATCGACAACCGTCTCCACAAATTCAGCGGGAAACTGCGCTACTGTCTTGGACTTGAAGACTCCTTTGGACAAAACCACTACCGAAACAGGATTCTCAATTCGTTTTTTCCTGGCCGGAGGCGCTTTCAGCTGTATACCGGTCAACTGCTCGGTGACCGACGAAAATACGGCATCAACGGTATCCCCGACAAAGCGATCGTTGATTCCTATGGCAGTCTCCCCCTTTACTTATCTCCGTTCAGGAAACGCATCTTCGCGCTCTCACGAGGATCTGCCTTTACCGGTTCGGGAGTAGGCTTCAGACTCTTGGCGGCATTGTTCAGTGACTGGGTCATATTACCCTTGCAGTTGTTGCAGAAGCGTCCCGTAAGGATATTCGCTCCGCATCTCTCGCACTCGATACCTACGGAAGATCCCTCGGCAAATGTAAGGCGCTCCTCACGTACCCACTGCTTGATAAGCTTTACCGATACCTCGGTGTCCTCGGCTACCTTCGAGATGTTTGCACCCGGATTCTGCCTTATGTACTCCTTGCACACCTGGAATTTCTCTTCGCGGGCGGCCATACACGCGGGGCAGGCGGGCGTGGATACGCCAAGATAGTTGAATAATTTTCCGCATCCCGGACATGATCTTACTTCCATACAAACCTCCTGTAAATATCAATAATTATAGCCGATCGCCACACTGAGAACGGCGACCTCATGCACCCCGGCGTCGAGCAATGCTTCGGTGCAGCACTCCATCGTGGCACCGGTGGTGTATATATCGTCAATCAGCAGAACCCTGCCGAATCGGACCGAAATCTCTTCCCTCGGATATCTCTTCAGGTCACACTCAAAAGCCTGTTTCAGGTTCTCCGCCCTTCCTGCGGCGTCCAGACGCTTCAGCGCGGCGGTCTTCTTCCTGCGAATGAGAAGGTCGTTCACCGAAGGAATATCCAGAGCGGCGCTTAGTCTGTCAGAAATCAGCTGTGCCTGATTATAGCCGCGTTCCGCGCGTCTCGAAGGATGGATCGGAACAGGAATAATTATATCAGGATTAAACATTTTCACTCTTTCGCCGCATGTTTTTGCGGCTATTTCAGCGAAATAATCGGCGTTCTCGGCAGCTGAAGAATACTTCAGATCCGACATGGCCCGCCTCATGATCCCGTCATATACAAAGGCTGAAAAACCCATCGAATAACGGTGATCCTTCGAAGCGCACTCATCGCACAGCTCCGTCTCCTCATCCTCGACATGCCTTCCGCACTTAAGGCAGAACGGCGGCTCAACAAGCTTAAACTCAGCCGCGCACGACTCGCATACCAGCATGTCCGGCAGGATCACATCCCTGCACCCCGGACACTTTCTCGGATAAACTGTCCTGACAGCTTCTTTAAACAGTTCTTTCGGGTTTATAATAGCATTATACATCATGATTATTGTTTTTGCACGTACTTTTTCGTTTTTTAACGAAAATTTATTATTATTTGCAATTTCGAGACTCAATAATTGCTTATCGTCATTTCATCTCCAGTATCCTGTCGGCCAGCCCCGAATAACGCTTGATCTCGCTTGTATTGCGTATCATCGAACGTACCGTCTCCCGCCTTCCGACGATAGTAACGCAGTTCTTTGCCCTGGTTACGGCAGTATACAGAAGATTCCTGTTCAGCAGCAGCGGAGGTCCGGCAAGGAGCGGAAGGACTACCGCAGGGTACTCGCTTCCCTGCGATTTGTGGATCGTGACCGCATAAGCCAGCTCCAGTTCGTCGAGCTGCGAGAACGGATAATCCACGAGCTTCCCTTCGTCGAAATCGATGACCATCGTCTCCGCGTATGCGTTTATCTGGCGGATCACGCCGCAGTCTCCGTTAAAGATGCCGGTTCCCGATTCGATCAGATACCCTTTTGAGTTGCGCATCTCCCACGCGGCCTGGTAATTGTTCTTTATCTGCATGACCTTGTCGCCTTCGCGGAAGGTCACTCCGTGATGCTCTTTCTCGATCTTCCCGGGCACGGCGGGATTCAGATAATGCTGGAGCACGGAATTGAGCTTCTCTACCCCGAGCTCGCCCTTCCTCATCGGAGTGAGCACCTGTATGTCAAAGCTCTTCGAATGAACGAACGAGGGCAGCTTATCCCTTACCAGAGCCACAACGACAGCTGCCACGGTATCCGCGTCGTCCCTCTGCATAAAGAAGAAATCATTGCTCTTGTTGTCGAGGGAGAGCTCCTCGCCGTTATTTATCTTATGCGCATTCACCACAATATCGCTCGTGAGCGCCTGTCTGAAGATCGTATTGAGCCTGACCGTATTGAACGCGCCGGAGTTGATGATATCCCTTAACACATTGCCGGGCCCGACGCTCGGAAGCTGGTTCACATCGCCTACCATGATCAGTCTCGCACCGACCGCTATGGCCTTTAACAGCGCAGACATAAGCGAGATATCGACCATCGACATCTCATCGATAATGATCACGTCTGCCTCGAGCGGATTCTCCGCATTGCGCTCAAATGTAAAGGTTCCGGAGCTTCTGTGTTCATTAGAAGTTAAATCCTCATTTACTTTTAGCTCCAATAAACGGTGTATCGTCGAGGCTTCCCGGCCCGTAGTTTCATATATTCTCTTCGCAGCCCTGCCGGTAGGCGCAGCCAGAAGGATATCGAGTCCTTCCATCTCAAAGAGCGTGATGATCGCCTTGATCGTGGTCGTCTTTCCTGTTCCGGGACCGCCCGTAAGGATAAATACTCCGTTCTTCGCCGCCTCGGCGACAGCCTGTCTCTGAAGTGTATCAAGCTCAACCTTCAGGTTCTTTTCGATCTGGGTGATCCTGGCCTCGAGCTGTTCTTCCCTTACGGGGCATTTCACGTTCAGGTCGAGCAGCATCCTGGCCACACCGAGCTCCGTATAGTAAAATACCGACGAATAGATGCACAGCGTATCCTCTGCGTCCTTCCTTGCAACAAGCTTACGCTCCAAGATCAGTTTGTCGGTCTGTCTTTCGATCTCTTCAGGATCCACGAGCAGCAGTCCCTTTACGAACTCAGTCAGCTTCTCCTGCGGCAGATAGGTATGACCCTGTCCGGCCGCTTCGCTCAGGGCATAGAGAATGCCCGCCCTGATACGGAACTCACTGTCCCCGCTGATTCCGACCTTCGCCGCGATCTCATCCACGGTCTTAAAGCCCACGCCCGGGATGTCCTCGGCCATCTTATACGGATTCGTGCGGATGATCTCATACATCGCCGGTCCGTACTGTTTATGTATCTTCACGGCCAGATTCGATGATATACCGTACTGCTGCAGAAACATCATCGACTGGCGCTGCTCGCGCTTCTCATCGAACTGCTCGCTGATCTCGCGCGCCATCCTCTCGCTGATGCCCTTTATATCCGCAAGTCTTATCGGTTCTTCTTCGATCACGCGGAATGTTTCCTCGCCGAACTTTTTCACGATCTTCGCGGCCAATGCGCGTCCTACGCCCTTTATCGCGCCCGAACCCAGATACGTCTCCATCGAAGCCGCATCGGTAGGCTCTACGGCCTCATATTTCGTCACATGCAGCTGCATCCCGTACAACTGATGCTTTGTAAGATCTCCCTCGCAGCGCAGATAATCTCCCTCGCCGACATATGAAAAATTGCCGACGCAGGTTGTTGTCTCTTTTTCACCCTGCACCGACAATCTCAATATGGTATAGCCGTTCTCTGTATTGCGAAAAATAATACTGTCTACACAACCCTCAACTATCATATATTCCGATAAACCTTTATTCTCCCTTTGTTTCAATGTTCAGACCTGCTGCCGCCTGTCCGTAATCGCGCTTCATCGCCTCAAAAAGCTTCTGAGCGATGCCCAGCTGCCCGCTCTCCGCTATGGTCTTCGCATAGCCCTCGTAGAGCTTGTCTCCGAACATCTTCATATATTCGTTCTCTTCGTCCTCATCCTTCGGTACCAAAGCGTCTTTGGTCTTCTGAAGAACAGTCTCGATCAGATATGACTCAAAGCTCTTGCAGGCCTCCATCAGCTCCGCGTCGGTAGCATTCTCAAGATTTGAGAGCTTCGACGAAAGAGCGGAGGTCTTTGACTCGGAAGAACCCGATGCGTTAAGCTTGTTCATGACCGCATTAAGGTCTGTATTCATGGAAATACCCATAATTTACCCCCTGAAAGAGCTTATGATCTGAGGTTGTTCGCCTGCTGCATCATCTCGTCGGATGCGGTGATGACCTTTGAATTCATCTCGTACGCACGCTGCGTGACGATCAGGTTAACGATCTCGTCAACGGTCTGCACGTTCGAACCCTCAAGGTAACCCGAAACAACCTTACTTGTCTTTAAGAGTCCGTCCTCTGCCTCAAGTCTGGGAGCGCCGGAGTTCTCGCTCTCAAGGAGCAGGCTGCCGGATATCTTATCCAAACCGGAAGGATTGTTGAACTGCGCGAGTCCGATCTGTACGCCCACATACTGGGCTACGCCGGTCTCGTCGGGATACATGAAATTCCCGTAATCGTCCATCTTCAGCTGTGATACGTCATATTCCTCGGTATTGAAATATACGGGCGCGCCGTTAGTATCGAGCACCGCATAGCCTTCATTCGTGGCAAGAGTTACGCCGCCTTCGGAAATAGCCAGCTGGAACGCGCCGTTCCTGGTGTAGGCGATATTGCCGTCGGGCATCTGAACACGGTAAAAACCGTCGCCGACGATACACATATCGTATTTATTGCCTGTTTCAAGCATGGCACCCTGGGTATAGACCGAAGAAAGGCCGGACACTCTTACGCCGGAGCCCACCTGCGCGATAACAGGCTTGGGGTCCATATTGTGGTCCGTGGTCTTACGCTGAAGCTTCTGGTACAGGAGCGACGAGAATTCAGTCGTCTGCTTCTTGTAACCCGCTGTATTGACGTTTGAAAGATTGTTGGCTATATTATCAAGACTGACCTGCTGGGATATCATTCCCGAAGCACCGGTCCAAAGCGATCTCATCATAATGACTTACCTCCTGAAATTCTTAAATAACGGCATCATACCTTACCTACCGAGCTTACGGCCAGTTCCATAACGCTGTCCACCGACTTGATGACCTTCTGGTTCGCCTCGTAAGCCCTGGTGATGTTGATCAGACTGACCATCTCGCTTACAACGTTAACATTCGACTGCTCCGTGTAGCCCTGTCTGACCACTCCGGTCACGTCCTTCTCGGTCGCGCCGGGCACCTCTCTGTAGTAAGTATCTCCGAATTTCTTGAGATAGTCGTAATTCTCGTAATCCTTTAAAATAAGCTGATCCACAAGAACGCCGTCCTCATATACGGCGCCGTCGGTATCGATGACAACCTGTCCTGCGTCAACGGATACCTGCAGATCTCCCGCCTCAGACTGCAGATGATTGCCGTCCACATCGACGATGAAACCGTCTCTGGTAATGTGGAAGCTTCCTGCACGCGTAAGGCTCTCGTGATCGTTGCCGGCCCTGTCGGTTACCCTGACAACAAAGAAACCCGCGCCGTCAAGAGCCAGGTCATACGTATTATTGGTCTCACGAAGTGAGCCCTGTGTATATTCCGTATAGACCTCGCCTATCTTAACGCCGAGGGGCATATGTCCGATCTTCTCTTTCTGCCAGTTCGCAGATTCGTCACGGATCTTTATAGTGAGCGATTCGTCAAAGCTCTGATTGGTTACGCCTTCCTTCTTGTATCCGACAGTAGTGGCATTGGCCATGTTATTCGAGATAACATCAAGCCTTTTTTGTTCGGTATACATACCGGTCCAACCGGTATACAAACTTCTGAGCATATACTCTCCATTCCGCCACCGAGCATCCTTCGCAGCTCCATGTGACTTAAGCTACTGCGTCCGTGCTATATTCACCCTGCGTCCGTGCAGGTATATGTTTCGGCAGGAACAGACGTAACCAACTTACGATTTGTTCTTCCGCAGATTAACTGCGAATAGTTATCTCTTTTACCAATTCTTTCTACCACTTAAGAACTCGACATACTTACCGGTTCCGATCGCTACTGCGGTCATGGGATCCTCGGCTGTCATGGTGGTGATACCGGTCTTCTCTTCGATGAGCTCTTCAAGTCCGTAAAGGAGGCATCCGCCGCCCGTAAGCACGATACCGCGATCGGCGATATCAGCCGCAAGTTCCGGAGGAGTCTTCTCAAGAACGCTGTGGATAGCCTCAACGATCTGGGATGTGGTGGCTCTTAAAGCTTCCTCGGTCTCCTCTGAGGATACCGAGATGGTCTTCGGAAGACCTGTAACAAGGTTACGTCCGCGGACATCCATAGCTACCGTCTCGGGTCTGCGATAAGCCGAACCGATGCGGATCTTGATGTCCTCGGCAGTTCTTTCACCGATAAGGAGGTTATGCTTCTGACGCATATAGCGTACCAGCGCCTCGTCAAAGTCATCTCCGGCGATCTTAACGGATGTGCTCACAACCGTTCCGCCGAGGGAAATAACGGCGATATCTGTTGTTCCGCCGCCTATATCCACGATCATGTTACCGCAGGGTCTGCTGATATCGATGCCTGCACCGATAGCTGCAGCGATGGGCTCCTCAATGATGGCAACCTCACGCGCTCCTGCCTGATAAGTAGCATCCTCAACGGCCTTCTTCTCAACCTCTGTAACTCCGCTGGGTACACAGACGCTGATGATGGGCTTGCGGAAACGCTGCTTGCCTACCGCCTTCTGAAGGAAATACTTCAGCATCTTCTCGGTTACGGTGTAGTCCGAGATAACGCCCGCACGAAGAGGACGAACGGCAACGATATTGCCGGGGGTACGGCCGAGCATGAGTCTGGCCTCTTCTCCGATAGCCTTGATCTTATTGGTCTCACGGTCGAATGCTACTACCGAGGGCTCTTTTAAAACAACGCCCTTACCTCTGATATATACGAGAACGCTGGCGGTTCCTAAATCAATTCCGATGTCACTTGCAACCATTAACTTAAATCTCCTTTCACATACCTTCCCTTGTATATTATAATCACATAGTCAAGGTTTTTCAAAGGAAATTTATCGGAAAAGCAAAAAAACTGCCCGCTATAGTAATTATCGGACAGTTCTCTTGAATTATTAACATAAGATCGGTAAATCGGGCAGTTTTTCGAACAATTTGTAACCGCACTTTATTTACGCTTGCCTACCGTTCCGCCCTTAAAGACTTCGCCCTTGATCACAACGCGCTCAACGATCGCGGACTTGGGCTTCTCGATCAGCTCGATCAGCTTCTCTCCGGCCTTTTCTCCGATCGAAGCGGTATCCTGCCTCAGAGTCGTCAGCATCGGATCGATATGCCTTCCGATCCTCAGTCCGTCATAGCCCGCAATGGAAATATCCTTCGCGAGTGTAAGACCGCGCTCACGGATCACGTTGATGCCGCCGAAAGCGGAAAAGTCGTCGGGATAAAGAATACATGTCGGCGGCTTCTTCAGATCGAGCAGCTTCTCGGTCATCTTCGCCGTACCTTCCGTGCTTCTGTAAGGCGCTTCGAGCACATATTCGTCGGGGATGTCGAGCCCGAGCTGCTCCGCTGTCCTGTAGAAGGAAGAAAGACGGCTGTTCGTAACCGCCGAGTCAAGACCGTGAATATACGCGATCCTGCGGTGGCCGCACTCGTAAATATAAGTCAGAAGATCGCGCATTCCGTTGATATTGTCGGAAACGATCGAAGTTCTGTTGTTGAAAACATGGTCGATCGTGACGAGCGGGATATTGCTGTCCACAAGCTCCGTAACATACGGATCGTGGAAATCCACGCATGCCACGACCACTCCGTCAAAGCCGCGGTATCTGCAGTGATCGAGATAAGACATCCCGCCGTTGTTGCGGTTCGAGTTTATGAATGTGATGTCATATCCGCGCGCCTCTACCGTGCGTTTAAAGCTGTCGAGTATCGCAGAGAAGAAATCGTGCGTCAGGCCGCTCTGCGACTCGTCCGCGAAAAGAACGCCGATATTGTAGGTCCTGTTCGTCTTCAGCGCTCTTGCGGAGGAATTCGGGAAATATCCCATCTCCCTCGCGATGTTCCTGATGTGAGTCTTTGTCTCCTCACCGATATCCTTTTGATTGTTAAGTGCCTTGCTCACGGTCGCAACACTCACGCCGCAGGCCTTGGCAATGTCTTTCATTGAAACCATTTGTCCACCCCTTAAACCATATACAACTTCTCAGGAAACGCTTATTTTGTTACCGCGCTGCCCCATTCAACACTGTTCGCACCGTCCAGGAACTTCTGGATGATGGAATCGCATACCCACTCAGCCGTCCAGCGGTTGATGTAGCAATGACATTCTCCGCCGCTCGAGCCGTTGGCACCGTTGTCCCAGATCACGCAGGGAACTCCGTAGGAAGCCGCCTTCGAGGTGAAGTAGTACGACCACGCTTCACGCGCCTCGGTATTGTTCTGCGAATTGGTCGCTCCGGTCTCGCCCAT
>CAMZAI010000037.1 GCA_947304065.1 uncultured Clostridia bacterium
GCGGATATCTACAGCATCATGGACGCATCGCCGACCTCGGGAGACAGCGCATTCGCGCCTCTTGTGGAGCTGCTCTCCAGGATTGTCGGAAAGGACGGATCTTACGGTGTCAAGATATTTATGCAGCACATGCCGGCCACGTACACCGCGCTTATTGACGCATATGAGCAGCTGCTCGCGGCTTACGGAGGCATGGGTATGCCCGACGGGAGCGGCATGGGATTTCCCTACGATGGTATGAGTTTGCCTGATGACAGCGGCATGGGATTCCCTGACGGAGGAATGGGTCTCCCCGATGCCGGCGGTTTGGGCGGGGATTAAGCGACCGGCCCGCAAAAACAGCAATATTCGCGATTAATTAAGTGAAAAATGAAGTAGAAAAGGCCCGGCTTATATGCTATACTAGCCACGAATCAGAAGGCAGGCTGTATGACAGCCAAATATAAGAGGAAAGGATTTCATTATGAGCAATATCGATCAAATGTCGGCAAACGCGATCCGCGTTCTCGCTGCAGATGCCATTCAGAAGGCAAAATCGGGACATCCCGGACTTCCCTTGGGCTGTGCGGATATCGCATACGTTCTCTGGGGAAAGGAAATGAATCATAACCCGAAGAATCCCAATTGGAGGAACAGAGACCGTTTCATTCTTTCCGGCGGTCACGGCTCCATGCTTCTTTATTCGCTTCTTCATCTGTTCGGCTACGGCCTCACCAAAGAGGATCTGATGCAGTTCAGACAGCTTGATTCCAAGACACCCGGACATCCCGAGTACAGACATACCGCAGGTATCGAAGCTACCACAGGCCCTCTCGGACAGGGTATGGCTATGGCGGTTGGTATGGCTATGGCTGAAAAGCACATGGCTGCGAAGTACAACAAAGAGGGCTATCCGGTATTCAGCCACTATGTATACGCGCTCGGCGGCGACGGCTGCATGATGGAAGGTATCTCACACGAGTGCTTCTCTCTGGCCGGCACCTTAAAGCTTGACAATCTCATCGTTATTTACGATTCAAATAAGATCTCGATCGAAGGCAGCACCGACATCGCATTTACAGAGGATGTCGTTAAGAGATTCGATGCGTACGGATTCCAGACTATCGTTGTAGAAAATGGACACGATATGGACTCCATCGCAAAGGCGATCGAGGCAGCAAAGACAGATACATCCCGTCCTTCGCTGATCATGTGCAAGACAAAGATCGGCCGCGGCTGTCCCGCGAAGGAAGGCACCGCAAAGGCTCACGGAGAGCCCCTGGGTGACGAGAACGTACTCGCATTGAAGGAAAACATCGGATGGCCTTCGATGGAACCTTTCTATGTTCCCGATGAAGTTTATGCAAATTATAAGACTCTCGCCGCAAAGGGCGAAGCAGCCGAGGAAGCCTGGAATAAGATGTTTGCCGATTATAAGGCAAAGTATCCCGAGCTTGCTAAGCAGATCGAGGCAGACTTCGATCTCGACATCGCAAAGGGCCTCATTGACAATGCCGATTACTGGGCATTCGAGGACAAGCCTGAGGCTACGAGAAAGCTCTCAGGTATGGCGCTCAACAGAATAAAGGATTTTGTTCCCGGACTGTTCGGCGGTTCCGCAGACCTTTCGCCTTCGAACATTTCCGATATGAAGGATGTTCCTTACTTCAGCGCTGAAGACGGAAGCGGACGCAACGTTCACTTCGGCGTAAGAGAGCAGGGCATGACCGCTATCGCGAACGGCGTCACGCTGTACGGACTGCGCGGATATGCCGCTACATTCTTCGTATTCAGTGATTATACAAAGCCCATGCTCAGACTTTCCTCGATCATGAGAATCCCTACCACGATGATCTTCTCGCACGACAGCATCGGCGTAGGCGAGGACGGACCTACACATGAGCCCATCGAGCAGACAGCTATGCTCCGCTCGCTGCCCAACTTCCATGTATTCAGACCCGCTGACGCTACAGAGACGCTGGCTGCATGGTACAGCGCAGTTACATCGAAGGAGACTCCTACAGCGATCGTTACCACACGTCAGGGACTGCCCCAGCTTGCGGGTTCTTCGAAGGAAGCTTTAAAGGGCGCTTATATCCTTGCGGATTCCAAGAAGGATACTCCCGACGCGATCATCATCGCTTCGGGTTCCGAGGTAAATATCTCCGTTAAGGCAAAGGAGATCCTGGCTGAGGAAGGCATCGACGTTCGCGTTGTATCGATGCCCTGCATGGATATCTTCGAGGAGCAGAGCGCTGAGTACAAGGAGAAGGTCCTGCCCAAGAAGGTTCGCGCAAGAGTAGCGGTTGAAGCTCTTACCGATTTCGGATGGGGCAAGTACGTCGGACTTGACGGCGCTACGCTTACGATGACAGGTTTCGGCGCATCGGCTCCTCAGGCACTGCTGTTCGAGAAGTACGGCTTTACCGCAGAGAATGTTGCAAAGACCGTAAAGAGCGTTCTGTAAATACTTAAAGATAAAAATAAGGACGAGCCTCCGCATTCCGCGCGAGGCTCGTCTTTCTGCAGACAAGGTGACTATTCTTTAAGAGTGGTGCCTGTTGCCGTAAACTTGGTGACAGGCACCACCCTTTATACGGCTTCGCCGAATGATGGGTTTAATACTGGAACAGATAACTTCCCGAATGACCGTCGGTCTTCAGATTGATCGCAACCTTCCCGGAAGCCGGAAGATCAAAGGTCTCATTGCCGGTGATCTCTGCGTCGTAGAGCACCGTATCGTCGCTTTTCTGGATGATCTCCACATGCAGGGAACCCGATTTTGTAGTGATCTCGCAGTGTAATGTGTCGGAGCCTTTGGAAGGTTTAAGGGTATGCTTCATGGTGCCGGTGATCTTTGAATAGCTGCCGTTAAACTTATGAATGCCGTCGTTGCCGGCAAAGCCGAGGCGGACGCCCGAGCGGATAGTTAACAGGCCCGCTGACTTAAGGATGATCAGAAGTATTATAACCACCGCCATAACAGGGATGGCGACCTTCATGTTCATATTCTTTTTCATATCTATTCCTCCAATTCCTTTTCTTTTTTGATCTTATGGATCCTGCACTCCATGATTATGATCGGGAGCGCAAAGAGTGCCGTCAAACCTGCGAAGAGCACAACAGGCAAAACCATCGGCCAGTATATAACCATCAGGGCCAGACACAGGAAAACAGCGAAATACCAGGGATGGCTGAGTCTTTTGTAATACTCGATACGATCCTCTTTTTCGGTGTGGAGTTGAAATTCGGTACCGTCATTTTCTTTCTCTACGATCAGCAGCTCCTTGAACAGGGTCGATCCGGTTGTGGAGATACGGCCGCCTTTATTGGCCCAAGGCCTGTAGACCAGTTTGGCCGTTGAAAAATCGAGATTGATATTTTTGTAAAAAACCTTGTAGCCCATATCCTCGAGAAACGCCTTATAGGCCTCCTCATCCTCCATGGACTTGTCGCCGACATATTCGACCGCGTAGCGGTACTTACCGGGTTCACACTCGTCAAATGTGTATTCGAGCTTTCCGGTCTTTACGAGCCGGTAGCCTTTGTCGGCCATGGAATTGAGCCATCTTTCCTGGCTTCTCATGAAGCCCGCGAAAAATCTTCTCTTTACTATGCTCATGCCGGATCACCTCCTCCTATTATTTCCGCAGCGGTTGCAGTGAGCTCCTTAAGTCGCGCCAGCTCTTTTTCCGCTATCTGACGGCCTTCGGCCGTGATCTTGTATTCCTTTGTTCTGCCGCCCTCGCCGTACGGTTCGATCCAGCCTTTTTCGGTCAATGTGTTTATCGCACCGTAGAGGGAACCTGCGCCGAGCACCAGGCGGCCTTTTGTCTTTTCTTCAATGAACTGCATGATCGCGTAGCCGTGTTTCGGTTCGAATACCGAAAGCAGTATGAAGAAAGTGACTTCGGTCAAAGCGCCGCTTTTTACATTATCTTTCACAGAAACCCTTCCTTTCTGAATTATTACGTTTACTGTACTATCGTTAACCGTAATATATCACTAACCGTAATATCTGTCAACACCTTTTTAAAAAAAAATAAGTGCAGACATCGCTGCCTGCACTGTTGACCGGATGATGATCCGCGTATTTACTTGGTTTTTTCAAAATGCTGATAATCCTTTTTTGTATTCCAATCGCCGCCCCACGTAAATCCGTGCTCGATGAAGATATTGTAGCAGGCGTCGTTTTTGCGAATGTAATAAGGATTGTCTTTTTCGCGGTCCACATAATCCCCGGCGTTGTAGGGCTGAAGGAAGATCGAGCCGTCCTTGCGGGTATAAACGTAAGGATTGTACAGCGGATTGATATCGATCGCGAGGCCGAGCGCATGATTCGAGAGCGTGGTCGACTCGGCTATAAAACGATAATTGAAGGCGGAAGTAATGTTGTCCTCCATCGAGCGCTCGTCATCGGCGTCATACGCGTCGATGAGAGTCATCTTTTCAATAGGATATTTAATCTCGAAGAGCTCGCGGAATATCTCGACAATATCTTCGGCGACGGAAGCATTCACGATGACCTCGCCGTCGGTGATATTGCCGTCGAAGTCATAATGAAGGACATGAACGTAGCGCAGCTCGTCAAGGCTTAAGGTGCAGCCGTCCGGATATGACTTGCCCTTAATCCGGGCGAATATCTCGTCGGATATCGGAACGGCATAAAAAGAAGCGGAAAGGTCTTCGCCGGTCTGCTCGTTATTGTTGTCATCGGCAATATCTGTTACACTATCGGTAGGGGCAGGTGAAGGCGACTCGTCGGGATTGCTGTCCGCGGTCTGCGGAATGTCCGTGGGCGTACTATCCGTGGTCTGAGCGGGCACAGAGCTTGCGCTCTGGGCAGGTGTGGCCTGACTGTCCTGCGATGCGGCATTTGCACTGTCTGCGGGAGCGGTGACGGGTGAATCGCCCGGAGCGGGTTCTTTGCCGCCGCCGAATATCTTTACCAGAGCCACGATCAGAACGGCGACCGAGGCCAGAAGAAGCAGCGCAAGAGGCGCGAATCTATTTAAATTATTTGAATTGCGATCATTGGTCATCAGGGAAAACCTCCGTAAGCGGATTTCAGGGGCGCATGATCTGCGCCGGACGAACGCATTTATTCGTTCGATATAAGTATAACCTTCTCAATGGGTAAGTACAATGAAAACGTTCCGCGGGGCCGGCCGATGTATGGGGATATAAAATGAAAAAGAAACAAAAGAAGAAGCACCCGTTTTTAAAGGCGGTCGCGCTCATTGCGGTGCTGCTGATACTTGGGAATATAGTTATAAACCGTTTTGTGTTTGTAAAGAGATACAGCGTTTCAGCCGGAGAAGAAAAGGCAGGCGCGGAAGCAATAAAAATCGTCCAGCTGAGCGACATCCATTCAATCAGGAGCGAATGGCAGAAGAATATGCTCCTGAAAAAAGTAAAGAGCGAAGAGCCCGACATCATCGCGGTCACGGGCGACCTGATAGATACCGATCATTACACGAGGCAGCAGAACCTTCTGGCGCAGGGCAAGATCGAGCGCGTCGAGGACCTCACGATCGAATTCATGAGCGAGCTGACAGAGATCGCGGGCACATATTTTGTCTACGGGAATCACGAGATGATGCTCCTGGACGATGAGAAGAACAACAGCTTTGTGAACGCCCTGAAGGACAGCGGCGTGATCTTTCTCAACAACAAGGCGGCCAATCTCAGGTTAAATGACCGGAATATATGGCTTTTGGGTATTCAGGACCCTGCAACGGTCTATAAGGACGAGAAATTCGCATTCCTCGAGACGATGGCGGACAAGACCGAGGCGATGCTGAAATATGTGATCGGAAATACAAAGACCATGATCGGCCGGTTGGAGGCTCTGACCGCAGGCGACGGTGCGGAAGTGAGCCAAAAGCCGGATATGACGATCCTTCTCGCGCACCGGCCGGAGTTCATGGACATTTACGCCGAATATGACATCGACCTGGTGCTTGCGGGGCACACGCACGGCGGTATCATGCGCGTTCCGCTCCTCGGAGGGCTCTATACCCGCGCGGAAGGCCTTTTCCCGACATATTCGTACGGCAAATATATCAAGGGTGATACAACGATGCTGGTGAGCGGCGGAATAGGCTATATCAAGGCGTCGATCGAAGGCGTAAAGATCCCGGTCAGGGCGTTTAACCCGCCGGAGATCACGGTGATAACGATAGAATAAGCAAAGGGCGATCCCGATCCGGGTCGCCCTTTTAAATATATTTGGGATATTACCAGTCAATCTGTGCCTCAAGCGCCTTTGCGAATGCTTCGAGACCTGCCCGGTCTTCTTCCGTAAAACGCGAGAACAGAGGACTGTCGATGTCGAGCACGCCTGCTACGTTGCGTCCGCCGTCATGCAGGGGCACAACGATCTCGGAATTCGATGCGGAGTCGCAGGCGATATGTCCCGGGAATTCATGCACATCGGGCACGAGCTGGGTCTTGTCCTCGGCCCATGCGGTCCCGCAGACGCCTTTTCCGCGCTTTATGTGGATGCAGGCGGGCTTGCCCTGGAAGGGTCCGAGCACGAGCTTGTCGCCGCGCACTATATAAAATCCCGCCCAGTTTATGTCGGAAAGAGCCTCCCAAAGGAGAGCGGAAGCGTTGGACAGTGCGGGTACGTAAAAAGGATCCGTATCGAGAAAACCTTCGAGCTGGTCCTTGAGCATATTGTAATCGGGCATATCATTTATTCCTTTCCGGTCATTGCAGTTATGCAGAATCACTGCCCGTATGCGCTATGTGACAAGGAAGAGCCGGATAAACGGTTAGTTTAGTCGGCACGGACAGACAGGCAACTCTTGCATACCATAGATTATAAGCCTTCCCGCAGGGTCTGTCCACCTCGGAAAGACAATGAGGCATAAATAATACTTGACAAAGATAAAAACAGAGTTTATTATCCGATTAGATGAACATCTAAATAAACAATGACACAGCATTATGATGCATATCAGGAAAGGATGACAAATGGACGAAAAGATCAATATTTTTTACGGATGGCTCGATGAGCGCAAAGCCGCTGTATTAAGTGAGGCTGCAGCCCTGTCAAAGGATGAGAGGACCGACGAGAGCAACAGCCGGAAGGCCAAGGCAAATATCTACGACATCTGCAGGGCGGTATGCGGTGCGGCGGTTAAACAGGCGCAGGAGGCACCGAAGGCAGACGCGCTGATCGCGGCATTCGGGCGCGTGACGGCACCCTGGAAGCTTTCCCTGGAGCAGGCGAAGGCACACGACGACAGCCGCAAGGTCATGATCGAGGAAGCGAAGCTTTCCGCGGTTGATGAGATCATTGCGAAGATCCGCAACGAATTCTGATGATCCGGAGTACAGAGCGGTTATAAAAGAATTGACAGAAAGAGGGTACAAAATATGACAGAATCGGAAGCTATCGGATTATTCAAATGCCTCGCGGACAGATCGAGGATCCAGATACTCAAATCCCTCATGGACGAGGAGATGTATGTTGAGCGCCTCTCGGAGCGCCTCGGTCTCACGCCGGCCACGATCTCATTTCATCTGAAAAAGCTCGTGGACGCGGGCGCGGTCAAGTCCCGCAAGGAGCAGTATTACACGATCTACGCGATCAACAACGACGTATTCAATGTCTCGATCTTAGACATCTTAAAGGAGCGTTCCGAGGAAAAAAAGCTGCAGGATGAGCGCGACGAGGCCTATCGGAAGAAGGTCCTCGACAGCTTTTTCGAGTACGGAAAATTAAAGAGCATTCCCGCGCAGCGCAAAAAGGAGCTGATCGTGCTCAAAGAGATCGCGAAGGCGTTCGAGCCCGGGCGCGAATACACAGAGCGGGAGATCAACATAATCATTGCCGATTATCACGACGATTTCTGTACGATCAGGCGCGACATGATCTCCGAGGGTATACTGACCAGGGACAAGATGATATATAAGCTTGTCACTACAGCGGTAGAATAACCTGTTCGATTGACACAAAAGTGAAAAGGCGATACTATTTGAGGTGACTCGTACACCGCGCATTTAGTGGAGCTGAAAGATGATTAGGGATAAGATATTGCCTACCTTGCGATTCTGCCTGGTAGAGGCACTGTTCTGGGGAGGATTTGGCTGCGTATTCGCTTTTTCCAGCGTATATCTGCTGGCAAAGGGCTTTACCAATTCGCAGGTTGGGTATGTGCTGTCAGCGGGCAGTGCCGTTTCTGTCGTACTGCAGCCGCTCGTGGGCTCGTATGTGGACAGGAGCAGGAAGATGCTGCTGAGGTCCCTCCCGTCCGCCCTGTCGGCGGCAGCTATCCTGACGGGGGCCGTACTGCTGCTCGCGAACGGATTCGCTCTCCGCGCGATATGCTACGGACTGCTGGTAGCGCTGATGCAGATACTCATGCCGCTGCTGTATTCGCTCGGGATCCATTACATGGAAAAGGGCGTGAGCATCGATTTCGGCATGGGCAGAGGCACGGGTTCCACCGCTTATGCGGTTGTAACGACATTCCTCGGCACCGTGGTGGAAAAGACCGGTGAGCATGTGGTCATCATCCTGCTGATGATCATACTGGCGCTCATGATCGCGGCCATACTGACATTCAGGTTCAGGGAGGCGGACCGTACAGCAGGGAATGCACACTCCGGCGGCAAGGCTGTATCGGGACGAATTGCAGAGGAACGTGATCCGGACAACAGGACGGATAAAACCGGCAGCACTTCTCTCTTCGCGTTCTTCGCGGCAAATAAGCGCTTTACGGCGGTCATCGCGGGCTGCGTGCTCGCATTTACGAGTCATAATATCATAACCAATTATCTGTTCCAGATAGTGGATTTCCACGGCTACGGCAGCAGGGAGATGGGCTACGCCCTCTCAATCACCGCGATCTGCGAGATACCTGCGCTGTTCCTTTTGTCGCAGATCATGAAAAAGGTCAGTGTTTCGGTGCTGTTCCGGATATCGGTACTGTTCATGTTCATTAAGAACCTCGTGCTGTATCTGGCGACCGGCCTGGCGATGATCTACATCGCGATGGGCGTGCAGCTGCTCGGATTCGGCCTGTTTGCGGGCATCAGCGTTTACTATGTGAACGAGACGGTCGCGCCTGCGGACCGGACCAAGGGACAGACGCTCATGACGGCCACGACTTCGGCGGGAGCGGTAGCGGGATGCCTGCTCGGCGGCCTGCTCCTGGACGGGACGGGAGTCGGCGGGATGCTCCTGGTATCGTCCGTCATTGCGCTGTGCGGAGTGATAATCGTGGGAATCTTTGCGGAAGACCGTAAGACAGCAGGGTAACCGGCCGGCGGGCATTTCCGCACGGGCGGAACAGTATGAATTGCAATACACTGCATATGCATGCAGGGGGAAGGAGTTAAAATGAAAGTAAAAGAAAGCTTGTTTTTAAAGGAGAAAAAGCCTCTCCTTAAAAAGCTCCTCGATGAGCTCCTGGCCGGATACGAGTATGCCTCGATCCTGGCGAGCGACTCGATCGGCAAGATCTATAACGTATCAAAGACAGGTACGAATATCCGTGAGGACGCGAATCTTACCGAGCGCGGCTTCTGCGTAAAGATCTGCGATAAGGGAAAGACCGCGGAGTACAGTTTTAACGAGATATCCGAGGAGGCGATCCCCGGGATACTTGAAAATATCAAAAAGAATCTGATCGCACTGGACGGCGCGATCCCGGCCGGCATCGAGGCTTACCGCATCGATAAGCTGGATGATGAGCGGATCTGCATCGATGAGAGCACCGAGTACGAGGAGGACCCCGAGGAGCTCGGCAACGAAAAGATCATCGAGCTGCTGACACGCATCTCGGAAAAGGGCCGTGCGTACGATGAGCGCATCATCAACTGCTCGGCGAGCTTTTCCTATCAGAAATACACAAAGATGTTCCTCTCGCGCAACAAGGACATGACGCAGAACGTTATGTGGAGCGCCGCATGGCTGGCGGTTCTCGGCTCCGCGGGCGAGGAGATCAAGGACAGCTATCAGCCGATGTCGATCCTCGGCGGCAGCGAGATACTTAAGAACCTTGAGGCGAGACTCGAGACCGCATGCAAGACCACCATCGAGCTGTTCGACGCTCAGCCCATCGAGCCCGGCGAGTACGAGTGCATCTGCATGCCCGATGTTACCGGCATGATCGTGCACGAGGCGTTCGGACACGGAGTTGAGATGGATATGTTCGTTAAGGACAGGGCGCTCGCGCAGCAGTATGTCGGCAAGCAGGTCGCTTCCGAGCTGATCACGATGCACGACGGCGCTTCGACGATCCCCGAAGTTGCTACGTTCTTCTTTGATGACGAGGGCATCCCCGCTCATGACACCATCATTATCAAAAACGGCATCCTGCAGACAGGTATCTGCGACCTGCAGTCGGCGGCGCATCTTTCCACCGCGCCTACGGGCAACGGACGCCGTGAGAGCACTCAGCGCAAAGCATACACCAGAATGACCAACACCATATTTGAAGCGGGCAGCAGCACTGTGGAGGAGATGATCGCCTCGGTCAAGAACGGCGTGATGCTCTGCGAGGCATCGAGCGGCATGGAGGATCCTAAGAACTGGGGCATCCAGCTGATGGTCAACTACGCGCGTGAGATCAAGGACGGCAAATTCACCGGCAGGATATTCTCACCCATTGTTATGACAGGCTATGTGCCCGATCTGCTGAAGTCGATCTCGATGATATCCGACAAAATGGAGGCCTGCGGCACCGGTTACTGCGGCAAGGGCTACAAGGAGTGGGTCAAGGTTTCCGACAGCGGCCCTTATATCAAGGCAAAGATCAGACTCGGATGATTGCGAAGGGATGTGTAAATTATGACAGATAAAATACTTGCCGCTCTTGCGGCTGAAAAGGTCGGGGAGTACCTGATCAAAAAGACCGTGCAGAAAAGCGCGGAGCTGTTTTTCATTAAAAAGACCCTCGATGTTAAGAGGGCAAAGGAGTTCACCCAGTACGAGGTTACCGTTTACAGTGATTTCGAGAAGAACGGAAAGGCCTGCAAGGGCCAGTCGTCCGTCAATATCTTCCCGGGCATGACCGAGAGCGAGATCCGCGGCCTCATAAAGGACGCGATGTTCGCGGCATCGTTTGTGGCCAATCCCACATATGAGCTGCCCGGACCGTCGGACAACCGCTTCATCGAGATGGAGTCCGATATCGCGGGCAACACGATGGAGGAGAACTGCCGCGTTATGGCCGAGGCTCTTTTTGCCGAGGACAATGACAGCGACGCGTTCCTCAACTCCGCGGAACTGTTCATTTACGATGACAGCAAATACATCATCAATTCGAAGGGCATCAACGCCGGCTACCGCAAATGCAGCGTTTCGGGCGAGTTTGTGGTACAGTGCAAGTCGCCCCGTGATGTGGAGACCTACAAGGATTTCCGCTACGACAGCCTGAACGCGCAGGCTCTGCGCGACAAGGTAAAGCGTACCATCGAGTACACAAAGGCCAGGGCACAGGCATCCGAGGCTCCCGCTTCGGGCAATTACCGCCTGATCCTCTCTGAGGACTATGTGGCTACACTCTTTGACTTCTATAAGGATAAGGCCGATGCGAGCTATGTTTACGCAGGTTATTCCGACTATAAGACCGGCGAGAACGTACAGGCGGGCGAGGACGGAAAGATCGCGGGCGATGCGATCACCGCTCAGTTTAAGGCCGACGTGCCCTTCACTTCCGAAGGTATCAGGCTCATCGACAGGCCTTTCATGGACAAGGGCGTTTTAAAGACCATCACAGGCAATGCGCGCTTCGCTTCGTATCTTGGCATCGAGCCCACGGGCATTTACGACGATCTGTCGGTTGAGTGCGGTACTACAAGCGTAGAAGAAATGAAGAAAAAGCGTTACCTTCACGTTGTCAACTTCTCAGACTTCCAGATGGACTCGTTCGACGGACATTTCGGAGGCGAGATCAGACTCGCATTCCTCTTTGACGGCGAGAAGGTTACTCCCGTGACCGGCGGTTCGGTAAACGGCAGCTGGTTCGAGGTACAGAACAGACTGACACTGTCTAAGGAAAAGCAGAACGACAAGGGCTTCGAGGGCCCGCTCGCGATCTGCATGGATGATATACCCGTAGCGGGTAAGTAAGTTATAGTACAAGAAATGCGGGAGCCCGATTCAAGGGCTTCCGCATTTAAGATGATCAGATGCAGGTATTCGGTGAGAAGCGATATAACGATTTGAACACCTATCTTAGAACCCGCTTCGGGACTAAGGTTTATAAGCTTGCACTTTCGGCCTCCGACGCATGCCCCAACAGAGACGGGACATGCGGTTTCGGGGGCTGTATTTTTTGCAGTGAAGGCGGTTCGGGTGACTTTGCCGCACCTTTAAAGATGGACATAAAAGACCAGATCGTCTGGGCAAAGGAGCGTCTGCGCAAGAAGCTCGGGAATG
Source organism: uncultured Clostridia bacterium (assembly GCA_947304065.1). Taxonomy (GTDB): domain Bacteria; phylum Bacillota; class Clostridia; order Lachnospirales; family Lachnospiraceae; genus RUG11977. The sequence continues at coordinate 12,380 of CAMZAI010000037.1, forward strand.
AGTTTGACACTGCGAAGTTCATTGCATATTTTCAGAGTTATACCAATACCTACGGGGATATTGCGCGTTTGGAGAAGATATTTACCGAGGCGGCAGAAGATCCCTGTATTTGTGCACTGTCCATAGGCACGAGACCTGACTGTGTGGGCGAAGATGTCATCGATATGCTTAAAAATGTCATGAGTACTTCTCGGAAGCCTGTATGGATAGAACTCGGACTTCAGACAATACATGAGGATACCGTGCGTTTTATACGCAGGGGCTATGCACTTCCTGTTTTTGATGATGCGGTAAAGCGGCTTCGGGCAGCAGGGCTCGAGGTCATTGTCCATGTGATACTGGGACTTCCCGGCGAAGCAAAAGAGGATATGCTGGAGACTGTGAAATATGTGGGAAAAAGTGATGTGCAGGGAATAAAACTGCAGCTTCTGCATGTGATGAGAGGCACGGAGCTCGGCAGGATGTATGAAGAGGGGGAAGTGCGCCCATATGCGCTAGTGTCTGAGAATAAAAGGGACGATGACCGGGCGGATGGTATAACTGCGTACGAAGAAATGAATAATAATATAAGCACAACGGAAAACGGTCGTAAGTGTGGTATAGAAAAAGAGGAAGAAGAAAAGCATAAGTATCTGTATATAAATACGTCCGAAGAGTATATTAGCATCCTCACGGATGCACTGGAACTCCTGCCCGCGCATATCGTCATCCACCGCCTGACCGGAGACGCGCCTCACGATAAACTGCTGTATCCTCTCTGGAGTGCAAATAAGCGCATAACGCTCAACGGAGTGATAAAGGAAATGAGACTGCGCGATACCCTGCAGGGGAAGAGATGTGAATAGTAAACTAAATTTATTATTTTTTTATAATTACTATATTGCATTATAGAATAGCATGTGATATTATACACTCGTGATCAAGAAAAACAGCAGGGTTTACTGCATTATTTTTAATAAGGTGTTTTCGGAGAACCGGAGGCATTAATGAAAAGGAGGTACCGATGAACGCGCAATTTAAAAAAGGTGCTCTGGAGCTGTGCGTGCTTTCTAAGCTTGTTGAAGGCGACCGCTACGGTTATGAGCTTACAGATGAGATCTCGAAGAAGATGGAGATCGCGACCGGAACCCTTTACCTCGTTTTAAAGAGATTGAAGGATGATAATATGGTTGATACCTATCTTCGCGAGTCGGAGAGCGGACCGGCCAGAAAGTATTATCATCTGACTGACGCGGGACGCAGTTATCAGGAGGGACTTAAGGCCGAATGGCAGGAGTTTGTTGCCGCGGTTGACGAGATCTTAAGATAATACCGGCGTGTAGGATTATTGCCGGTATAGATGAACGGTATAGTAGGAAAGCGAGTAAAAGTATTGCATTTATCCCGATACAGGGGAAGAACGGAGGAAAAATGACTAAGCAGGAATACATGAACAAGCTTAGGGAGAAGCTTGCAGACTTTGATGAAGAGATCAGAAACGAGATCGTCAGCGACTATGAGGAGCATTTCCGCATGGGCGAGGCGAACGGAAAGACCGAGGATAAGATCTGTGAGGAACTCGGCAGTATCGATGAGCTGGTTGATGAGCTGAATAAGCTGACCGGCAGAGAGACAAAGAGCAAGGGCATCCACATTGACGAGGAGCAGTTTAAGCAGGCTGCAGAGAGCTTCTCGAACGGCATGAATGAAGCTATGAAGAACATCGCAGGCTTCTTCGGAAGTTTTGCAGCTACTCTCAGCAAGGGAACTTCGAAATTTACATCCAATGTTGGTGAAAAGGCAGGAAAGTTCAGCGAGAAAGCCGGAGACTTTGCAGGTGAGTTTACCGATAAGGCAGGCGATTTTGCAGGAAATGTAGGCGATAAGGCCGAAGAATAAGCAAAGGCATTTAAGAACGGGTTCCAGGCCGCAGCCGAGAAACTTGTGAATAAGTCCGAGGCATTTGCGAAGGAAGTAACCGAGAGTTACCGTAAGAGCATGAATAAGGATGCAGCTCAGGCAGCAGCGGATACGCCGGCAGATGAGGACAGCGAAAACAGATGCGGTGCTCAGCAGGAGGAAACAGGCCGCAGCTTTAGTTTCAATTTCTTCACCGATGATGAGAAAAAGAATACCGAAGGCAGTGATGAGACACCCGTTTCTTCACAGGAATGCAGCTGTGAAAATGTTGATTCGGTAGTGGTTCAGACCGATTGCGGCGATGTTGAGATTGAAGAGAGTGATGACGGAAGAGTATATTTCGACTACCAGAACGACGGAACACCCAATCAGCAGCTTGTGTATCGATTCAACTTCCGCCAGGAAGGAAGAACCGTTTACGCCATTGCAAAGAAGGCACCCGGAACAACCAATTTCTTCAAGAGTATGTCATGCCCTGACATTACTGTCAGCGTGAAGATTCCCGCAGGTCTGAAGAATGTTTCGATCAATACCATGAGCGGTGACATCAGCGCAGAGGACATCTCTGTTGAGCAGCTGACCGCGAAGACTCTGAGCGGCGATATCGAATTCGAAAACAGCATGGCAAAGGCTTGCGAGATCAATACTATGAGCGGCGATGTTACACTGAATGACTGTACATTTGTCAGCGGAAGCTGCAACACCGTGAGCGGTGACGTAGAAGCAGATGACTGCAATCTTCAGGATGTATATGTTAAGACCACATCAGGCGATATCGAGCTTACAGATGTTACCACCGGAGATCTTTCGGCAGAGGCAGTTTCGGGTGATATCGAGATCGTGCTCGCCGATTGCGAAGGCTACATCGCACATGTAAAGACTACCTGCGGTGATGTAAGTCTGAATCATGATGATGAGTCTATCGAGATCATCAGAAGCGGAAGTTACGTACTCGGCGACGGTCAGGTAAAACTGAATCTGACCAGCGTAAGCGGTGATATCTCCGTTGAAGGATAATTTGATTAAAAGTTACATATTCGTATATTAGGGTTGGGAAAACGTCGGTTATGCCGGCGTTTTCTCTTTTTGAGCGATAAGAGAATGTACTAAAGACTGCTCGATTTCACAAAAAGCAAAAATATGTCTTGACAGCAAAGACTTTGTCACGTATAATCCGTTTACAGTGGACAGCCACTTGATAACCGTCAAAAAATTAGAAACTTTAAGAAAGGAGGCAAAAACTGATGATTAAAAATCGTATGTTTAACGGAAACTTTAATGTGCACTTTGAGAAAACAGATATTGTGTATAATGGATTAGCTTTTGCCTCGGATCGATGCAGATAGACTAGGTTTTAATAGTGTATTTTCATGGGCCGCGGTGCATTAGCACCGCGGCCTTTCTGCGCGTTAAAGCGAGAGTTCGCAAGATGCGCAGGATCCGGGGCTGGGAAATAGAAACGGAAGTGAATTATTAAAATGAAATTGGGTAGTTAAATAAAGAAATACTGGTTGCTCTATATATTCGCGATCATTTGCCTGATCGTGTATGAGGGGCTGGATATGGTTTCGCCGCAGGTAGCGGAGAGACTGGTTGATGATGTTATTATGGGCGGCAATGTCGGGTTACTCCCGAAGCTGCTCATCATATTGCTGGTAGTAGGCGTGGGACGTGTAGTTGCCGGTTACGGAAGAGAGTACACCTTCGATAAAGTCAGTTTTCGTGCCGGTTCCGACATTCGCAAGAAGCTGCTGGAGCATATTCAGAAGCTGGGTGTGGATTTCTTTGACAAAACAAACACCGGCGAGATCATGTCGCGAGTAACAAGCGATGTTGAAGCGGTTCAGTCTGCTTTCGGTTTTATCGGAATGCTGGCGATACAGATCGTACTGCATACCGCGATGGTACTGTTCTTCATGTTCAGGATCAGTTGGAAACTTACGCTTTTCCCGCTGGTCGCACTGCCGATATGCGGCTTTATTGCCATCATTTTTGAGAAAAAGCTGGACAAGGTCTATGACGACATCAGCGAAGAAAACGCGAAAATGAACACCGTTGCCGAGGAGAATCTGGCCGGCGTTCGTGTGGTAAAGGCGTTTGCACGTGAGAAATTCGAGATCGGTAAGTTCCTTGGACATAATAAGACTTATTACGATCTCAACATGAAAATGTCTATGGAATGGGTTCGCTATGATCCCATCTTTGCCATGGTCTCAAGGCTCCTGCCCATCACGGCTATCCTTTTCGGAGGTCTGCTGGTGATAAAGGAAGAACTGACACTCGGAGAGCTTTCCGCATTCGTTGCTTACTGTGAAAATGCGGTATGGCCCATGGAGATGCTGGGCTGGATCGCAAATTCAATTGCTTCGGCATTTGCGTCAAAGAAGAAGCTGGATAAGATCTACGCAGAGACTGCAAAGATCAAGGATCCT
>CAMZAI010000038.1 GCA_947304065.1 uncultured Clostridia bacterium
CATAGAAATACCCCCAAGTAGGTTTTATATTTCAATGTCCTACTTGGGGGTAGCAAATCAAAAGCGCCGGGGGCTTTGAATTGCATTGATTACATTATTTAGTTGCTTTCGGATCCGTTACAAAATGGATCGTGCTCATATCCTGCACATATACGGGATAGAATGTGTAGCCTGCCAGATTCTTGCTTACCGCTACGAGCTGTGCGGGGCTCTGCAGATATGCAGCGGCCGCATCGGCGGTGAGGATCTGCTGAAGCTGCTTGTAGTAAGCGATCTTGTCTTTGCTGTCTGTAGTGGACTTTGCCTTCTCGAATACCGCGTCGAACTCGGTATTGCTGTAGTTCATGAAGTTCTTCGACGACTCGGTCGGATAGAATCTCAGAACGTCCGAAGGAGCAAGCTGCGAATCAAGTCCGATGATTGTCGAGGTGTACTGTCTGCCTACGTAAACGTCGGACAGCCAGGTTGACCACTCAACCAGCTCGATCTTCGCGGTGATGCCGACCTTTGCCAGCTGGTCCACAACGATCTGCGCGGTCCTTACGTGGAAATCGTAGTTTGAAGGAACGGTGATCGTAAAGGTGAAGCCGTCGGCGTAACCTGCCTCAGTGAGGAGTTCCTTTGCCTTGGCGGTGTCGTAAGGATAGCTGTTAACCAGATCCTTTTCGTAGTACGAAGCGAACGAAGGGAACATGTTGGTTCCGATGATCTCGCCCTTGCCGCCCGCTACAACATCGATCAGGGCCTGACGGTCGATCGCATAGCAGATTGCCTGTCTAACCTTTGCATTGTCAAAGGGTGCTACCGCATTGTTCAGGAAAAGCGCCTGAACAAGGTTCATTGTGCCGTCTACGACGTTCATTACGCCCTTAAGCTGCGCTGCCTGATCGTTGGTCAGATAAGGGAACACGTCAATGCTTCCGCCGAGGAGCTCGAGGAAGGCCGAATCAGTGTTGGCGCAGATCTTGAAGGTTACCTCATCGAGATAAGGAACGCCTTTTACATAGTAGTCTTCGTTTTTCTCCAGAACTATCGAAGTTAAAGGAGAATAAGAAACAAATTTGAAAGGACCGGTGCCTACGGGCTTGGTCGCCTGCTCCGTGTAATCGCACGGAATGATGCTGCTTGTGAAGTAACCGATGAGCTCGGTGTTGGGGCTCGAAAGAGTCACAACAACGTTTTTGCCCTCGCTTGTTATGTCGGAAATAATTTTAAAAGCCGATACAGTCGAAACATCCGCTTCGGGAGTTTCAGACAGACCGGCCGCACGCTTGAGTGAATATATTACATCCTCTGCAGTCACTGTTTTGCCGTTATGGAATTTCACGCCGTCGCGAAGCACGAATGTGTACTTCAGACCGTCGGTCGAGATCTCATAAGACGAAGCAACCGCGGGAACAAAATTGCCGTCCTTATCAACCTTGATAAGTCCTTCGAAAATGTTGTACAGAACTTCTTTTGTTCCTGCCGCTACTGCTTTGTGTGGGTCAAGACTGTCCAAATCCTGGGTTATTCCAACTGTTATTTTTCCGCCATAATAAACCGATTCGGTTCCCCCGTTTTCGGTACCGCCTTTGCATGCGCAAAGTGCAGTCGCGAGTACGAGCAGCATCAGAATAGAAATAACTCTCTTCATGATGCTTACCTCTTTCTGTATTTATTACAGGTCGAAGTGTACCCCAACGCGGGGGAAATGTCAAGCAAAACAGCGCAATTGCAAGTATTCGGCTTGCAATTGCGCTGTTATCGCCTGATACGGCTTCGCCGACTGAGGCATTCGCTTATCACTCAAAAAGTACCGGCACGTAGCTCTGTGTATCGACGTCCGCAAGGCCCTTGGTCAGGATCCTCAGCTTCGGGATAACGGGCAGCGCCATGAACGCGAGCGTCATGAACGGATCGATGCCGTCGGGAACTCCGAGCAGGCGCGCCTGGGCTTTCATCTCGATCAGCTTGTCTTCTACGTATTCCGCGTCGCGGTCGCACATAAGGCCGCCGATAGGCAGAGGCAGTGTGGAAAGCACGCGTCCGTCCACAGCGATGGCCAGACCACCTTCATTCTCGCGGACGGCATTTGCCGCAACGGCCATATCCTCGTCATTCGTTCCGGCCACGATCAGGTTGTGCGAGTCATGGGCAACGCTCGACGCGATAGCGCCGTATTTAATGCCGTAGCCCTTTACAAAGCCCACGCCGACATGTCCGGTATTCTTATGGCGCTCGACCAGGGCGATCTTTATGATGTCCTTATCCAGCTCTACGCCGCGTGCGGGCGTATTGTGCCCTTCGACAGCGCACTCCGCAGCACGCTCGAGATTCGCGGGAACTATGAGCTCTTTGGTGAGCAGCTCGCCCTGTATCATCTCGATCACGCGCTTTTGGCTGCCGGACTCCATGAGCACAAAGTCCTGAGGGCTGAGTTCGCGCATCTTAAAGCTGTGGTAAACTCTCGGATATTCGTCCTCCCTGCCCTTGAAATCGCGCACATCGATGCATATCTTGCCGTCCTCGGCTACAAGCTTGCCCTTCTTGTATACCTTCTCAACCTTGAAATTCTCAAGATCGGAAACCACCAGCAGATCGGCTCTGTAGCCGGGCGCAATCGCTCCGCGGTGCTTCAGGCCGAAATACGAGGCTGCGTTGAAGCTGGCCATCTTAATGGCGTTGGCAGGCTTTTTGCCGGCCTTTATGGCCTCTCTGATGATATAGTCGATATGTCCGAGCTCGATAAGATCGCCCGGATGCTTGTCATCGGTAACAAGCATGCAGCGGTCACAGTATTTGTCATCGAACAAAGGCAGCAGCGCGTTAAGATTCTTCGCCGCGGTACCCTCTCTGATCATGATCCACTGGCCGCGTTTGAGCTTCTCAATGGCTTCCTCGGCGGTGGAACACTCGTGGTCGGATTCAACGCCTGCAGCCACGTAAGCGTTCAGGTCACGGCCCGTAAGTCCGGGTGCATGTCCGTCGATGAGCCTCTCATGGTCCTGCGCGCCGAGGATCTTCGAGATGATCTCACGGTCGTTGCGCACAGTTCCGTAAGAATTCATCAGCTCCGCAAGTCCGAGGACGCGGATATTTGCATAGAAACTGTTAAGTGAAGCAGCGTTCAGCTCCGCTCCGGCCTCGTCGAGAGGCGTCGCGGGAACGCACGAAGGCAGCATGAAGAATACTTCGAACGGCAGATCTTTACTGCTCTCAAGCATAAAGGACAATCCTTCCGCTCCCGCCACATTCGCGATCTCGTGCGGATCGCAGATGACCGCGGTCGTGCCGTGCGGCAGCACAGCCTTCGCGAACTCGGAAGGCGCGAGCATCGAACTCTCGATGTGGATATGTCCGTCGATCAGACCGGGGCAGATTATCTTCCCTTCCATGTCCATCTCGGCAATACCCTCGTAGCTGCCCAGACCGGCAATATAGCCGTTCCTGATCGCCACGTCGCATTCCTCGAGCTCACCCGTGAAAACGTTCAGTACCTTCGCGTTCTTCAGGACCAGATCCGCTTTTTCTTCACCCCTGGCAGCGGATATCAGTTCTTTTAATTCATCGGATTTTTCAAGACTCATAACCCCATTACCTCCTCAAAGAGATAATAGCACAAAAACAATATTTTTTCAATGTCCTTACTTTTTTTGTTCAGGATTTTTGTTCGCCGTTCAACCAAAACGCCAACAGACCAAAGGCCTGTTGGCGCGTATGTCATCGTATGCTTAGTATAACCAGAAAGTCTCCTCGCCGATCGCTATCCTCATCCAGAAGAAAGCAGCGTCTCCTTCATCATACGGAGCGCGGAATATTGTTGCGAATACGGTTCCGATGCCCTGCTCGTCCTCAATCCTTACCACGCCGTCCTCGGTGATGTCCCACTTGAGGTCGTAGAAGTCGCCGTCGATGCAGTACCAGCCCTCTCCCATCAGGTATTCATCGGTGTAGAACGAGAACTCGATATCGCGGTAATTGCTGCCGCCCATGCCTATGTATTCGAGCTGGTCGGTGAGCACATCCTGCTGGTATACGCCTGTCCAGCCTGTTCCCGCGATCATCTCGCGCTCGGCGGGAGTCATTACGACGCTCTCAAGCTCCAGATCCGGAGTTTCATATTCCCCGTCCTCTTCAATATCGGAATAGTCGGGATACACCGTGATATTGCCGAAGGTGCAGTCCTCAAAATATACGTGATCGGCAAAAGCCCATGTATTGGTCTCACCGTCGCCGAAAGTGCAGTTGATGAAGCTGAGGGTCGATTCAAAATTCTGCTCAAAGTAACCGCCCCAAGCCGAGCCCGTGAATACGGAATCCGAGAAAACATACTCGCCCTTGGGCTGATAGATTTCAATAGGGCCGTATTCGCAGTCCCTGATCGTCGACTGTGTCACGATCAGATTCGCGGTTCCTTCCGATGCACCGATACCGTATACTCCGCATCCGTACAGATCAAGACCCACCATTAAGACTCCGTCGCAGCCGATCAGGTCGATAACATTGCCCGAACAGTTGCCCCTGTCGGTGTGACCCATGGTCATATGACCGAGCATAAGGTCGCTGCAGTTCCTGAAAGTCATGACCGCAGCATAACGGGGGTCGGTCACGATCTCGGTATTCGCGGTGATCTGGTCTTTGCCGCCGAAGAATAATCCGTTAACATTCTCGATAACTATCTCCAGGCCGTCAAAAACCTCTTCGATCTTTACATACTCATGCGAATCGTTCCATGCCTTTATGGCGTCAGCGGAATCGAATCTGCCGAGGAAATCGGTCATGTTGTAGCGTCCGGGCTCGATAACGATCACAGCCTCAGGCTGAATGGCCTCGAGGAGCTCCTCGATCGAGAATGCCGTAACCGTGGTGTCGCGTCCCTCGGGCATGTCGTCGGTCACAGGCTCGGGAGTCGGCTCATCCGTCGGCTGTGCAGGCGCATCCGTAGGCGCGGTTGTGGGCGTGGGCGCCTCGGTCGGAGCAGTGGTGGGTGTCGTCTGTGTATCGTCCTTTCCCGCCGAAGGCATATCGGTAACGGGAGTAACCGTGGTTACGTCGCCGTCCTTCTTTTTGCAGCCCATTGCGAGCACTGCCAGCATCAGGACCAGCAGGAGCGCGGCTGTACGCTTTATCAGTTTCGTATTTTTCATTTCATATCCCCTTTTCTTTGGTTCATAAATAATCGCATCAGCGAATCATACTTGCGAACTGCTTCGCAATTTTTTTACATTATAGCAGAAACTCAGAGAAATGTAATCATGCTTTCGGGGGTTCTCCGGCAGGGCAGACATGGGGACGGTTCTTCCGTCTGCGCAGTTCGCAGACGGAAGAACCGTCCCCATGTCTGTTATAAGCCTGTTAATCTTACTTTGTGATCACGAAGTCCACGGTCGTCTCTCCCTTGAAGAAGATCGAACCCTTGGAAACCGTCAGATGCAGCGTGTACTTGCCGGGCTCGACGGGCATCTTGTTCGAGCTGTAGCTCATGCCTGACGAGGTCGTTCCGGTCACGGTGTATACGATGTCGTCATATTCCTTGAAGAGCTTCTCAAGCTTTGACGTGGTTCCCTTGTATGCCGTGATATCAAATACATCGATCTCGGCGGGCTTGCCGTCGTATGACTTGTCAAATGCGTATACGCCCTTGAAGGAAACGTCCTTCTTTGTGATGTCGGGCTCGCAGGAGCCGTCCTTCTTAACAGTGAAGGTATCGTAGAGCTTCGAGCCTACGCCGTCGTATAAATATGTATCGAAGTTGAGGGTATCGCCCTTTACGCGGATGAATGCGTAGAACTGCTTCTTTACGCGCTGTCCGCAGAGCTCGTCGTTGATTACGCTGGTGGCACAGCCTTCCTCAATGTACTCATCGGGTACGGCGTAACGTGATTCCGCGTTCTCCTTTGAGATATCGAGTGACTTTTCGCCGGAGAAGTTAATGGTCACATAATGTGTTCCTTCGGGCTCGATATTGAACTTTCTGCCCTCGGTCTCGATCTCCTCGGTGAAAGGATCGTCGTAGGTTACGGTGCCGTAGCCTTCTCCGGTCTCTCTCTCGTTCGAAACGTAACCCGAGAAGTAATTGCCGTTGATGTCCTTGCCGTAGTAGTAAGGATTGGTTCTTGTGTAAGCATGGTCATGTCCCTGAAGAACAAGGTCAACCTCATACTTCGCAAACAGGGGAACCAGGTTCTTTCTGAGCTGTCTCGAACCGCCGTCCATGGTATGGTAGCCGACGCTCATCATGCCCGCGTGGGTCAGGATAACGATCCACTTAACCTTGCCCTGCTCTCTGAGCTTGGTCGCGTTCTCGAGCTCGGAGATGATCCAAGCGTACTGCTCGCGGTAATCGCTCTGGTTGTCGTACTCACCGTTGCCGCCGTTAAGATTGCCGGACTCGTTGGAGTTGGTGGAGATAACGTAAACGTTGCCTACCTGAACGCTGCTGCAGCCGCCGCTGTTGTGAGGGTTGTGCTTGCCGTCGGTGCAGTAGTTCGCGAAATCGATGTCATACATCGAGTAGAAGCAGTCGGGGGTATTGTCGTGGTTTCCGGCTACGGGGATGATGACTGTGTCCATCATGTCCTCGGCGTCGAAATCGACCGCCATATTGTACTCGTCGATGTAGTAATTCTCGTCATGCGCCTCGTTGGTGATATCACCGCAGTTGATATAGCCCATGAGATCGGAATCAACTTCCCTTGCGTTCGCGAACGCCTCGCGCATAACGGCCTCATAACGGCGGTACTGTTCCTCGTTTTCGGCCTGAGGGTCTGTTACGTAAATGAAGAAGAAATCATCGGACTCGGAGTTGATCGTCCAGAGACCGGGTCTCGAATAGCCGACCTTCTTGCTTCCTACGCGGTAATAGTACTGGCTGTCCTCGGGAAGATTCTCGACATGAGCCTTGTGGCAGTAGTATGTGGCCGCTCCGTCGGAGTTCTCGATCTTTGTGTTGAAGTAGTCCTTAACAACCTGAACTTCGCCCTTCTTGAGGCCCTTCGACCAGTTGTACTTATGGATATCCTTTACGTATTTCTTGTCAACGTACTGGAGGACGGTGTCCTTGCCCTCTGTGTTGACGGTTCTCCATGCCACGCCGCGTGAATTGGCGTCGCTGTAGAATGTGGCGGTAACGCCTTCGATCTTGTCGGAGATCTTGTAGCCGAAGCTCTCGGGCTTGGGAGCCTCAACATCGGTCATAACGAATACTTCGCTGAACGCGATGCCGGTTCCGGGATCGGAGCCGTCGCCCTTGATACGCAGAGCCACGAGGTTCTGATCAAAGAAATCCTCGGTGATCTCCATCAGCGAGTAACCGTTCTTATAGGTGAAATAGCCGATCATCATGCTGTCCCAGCCTTCGGGATCGTCTACCAGACCTTCTACCTTAACGTCTGCCAGAGGGAAGCCGTCGATGGGCGTAAGCCTGAATACAAGATAATCGCCCTTCTTGACGGTAACGCCCTTGCCTCCCTCGATATAGCAGCGGCAGCGGATATTCTCGCCGTTGTCGTCGGTAATGAACACAACGTCGCCGTCTTCGTTTATCGAATCGAAAACGAGGCTTCCGGACTCGTCATAGAAATTGTCATTGTCTTTGGTCACCATGCCGGTGATAGTGCCGGTATAGCCCGCGCAGGTCACCTTGCTGCCTACGCTGAAATCATTCTCTGCTGCGGAAACAACGACAGTCGGCATATTAACTGCCGGCAGGCTGCCCACTATGATCGCTGCCGCAAGGAGAACTCCGGCAAAAAGTCTTACGATCGAAAATCTTTTTTTCATCTGCCTTCTCCCCCTTATTTGGTGATCTCGATCTGATAAAGCGAGTAAACCTTATCGTCGAGCTTATCTGTCATGGCGAGGTTCATAACCTTCGCCTTGCCGCTCTTGTTCATTACATATACAACTACAACGTACTTGCCCGACGCCTTCTCGTTTATCTTAACGGGAACCGTGATGTCGGTCTCCTTGCCGGGCATGAGCTTTGTCGCCTCAAACTTCACAACGCCGCTTCCTACGGCCTTGTTTGCATCGTAAGCGGGAACGACCGCAACACCGATGCGGTAATCGCTGTATGCGGGAGCAATGCCCTCGTTGGCGATCGAAACGGTGATATCGATAGTATCGCCTGCCTTCGCGGACTCAACCTTTGTAGCCTTTGTCACGCGGAAACGGTAGCCCATCTGTGTCTGGAGATACTCGATATTGCCTCTGTAGATCGAAGCGTCGGCCGTACCGATCTCGATGTCGCAAGGCGAGCAGGGAGCCATCCAGGATGTATGGGACTCGCGAAGATACGAGAGAGTCCTCATGATCGTGTCGTTGTGTACCCATGCGAGAACATTGCCGTAAGCAAACTCGCCGCCAGAGTAGCTGGTCTTCCAGAAGTCGCCCGCGTTCATGGCGTCAATGAGGAAGGATTCGGTAAGTGTGGGATCGCCGAAACCGTCGTTGTAGAGACCGAAATTGTTCTTCGAAGAGAAGTCGAACTTGTATCTGGTGCCGACCTTGGTCTTCTTGAAATACTTCGAATAAGCCTTCGCGTATCTGGCTACGGTCTTATCGGACGGGAATTCGCCGGAACCGAAGTCAAAGCCTTCGTCCGAGTCTTCCTGCGGCCAGGTATGCATCTCGCCCCAGTGGCCGAGAGAACCCATCTCGATGTAAGCTGCGGAACCGTCAAACTTCATCGCAATAGCCTTAATGCACTTGGAGTGATACTTGATCACAGCTTCTGCCTCATAGTTGGGCGAGAAGCCTGCACCGCCCAGAGTATCGGGATCGGGCCAGTTGTAGAATGTACCCGCGTTGTCCAGCTTACCATCAAGTACGCTGTTGCAGAGCTCGACAAGTACCCAAACGGGGATGTCCATGCGATAGTTGCCTGTCGCGATCAGCTTCTCGATGTCGGCAGCCTTAACCTTGCTCTTGGAAGTGATGTTCTTCTTTATGAAAGCCGCGTCAACAACCTCGGCGTAAGTCTCATCCTTGCGCGAACCGGTGAGTTCCACGGGATTATCCATGATGAAACGGATAATGAAGTTAACGTTGTTGGCCTCCCAGTAGCCGATATGATATCTGTTATCTACATTGGTCCAGTCATATTTGCCCTTCGCTGTCTGAAGGTCTGCCCATGTGATCTGGAGATAAGCGAGATCGTAGTCGTACGCCATCTTGGCAGCGCCTTCCTCGCCTACTTCCGCCCAGAGGCCCCAGCCCATGCCGGGATTTGCGAATGCGTCATAGCTCGCCTTCGGATATACATAGCCGTCCTTGTAGCTCATCTCAAACGAGCCCTTGGTGGTAATGCAGCCCGATGCGGGAACGGAGATCTCTCTCTGATGCGCGAATGCGTGAACGCCGACCTTCTCGGGATTTCCGATATCCTCAAGATATACGGATGTCGTAACGTTATCCTCGTAGTAATCCTCGTCTACGGTAATGATCGGCGCGCCGATCCTGTCTTCGCCGATAACGGGATAGAGCCTCTGCTCTCTTACGATGTAATCCGCGCCCTTAACTCCGAAATACGCGTAGCCCTTGTCGGGATCGGTATCGAGAACGAATGCCGTTCTGGTGTTGAGATCGTTGTTGCCGGTCGAGAGCATCGCATAGAACTTCTTCTGCGAGCATGCCGCAACAAGCGTATATTCGCCGCTTGCGTCCTTCGCCTCGACATTGTCCACGATGAACCACTCGCCCTTGTTTCCGCCGAAGATATCCTCGGTGATCGAGCCTGCCGCGGGCTTGCCGACCTTGATCGTGAACGATTTGATCTCGCTTCTGACGCCGGACTTAACCTTTACGTTGATCTTGTATTCGCCGGGTGCGAGAAGCTTTTTGTCTGTAATGATCTTGTTGCCCTTGATCTTGAAAGAGCCGTTGTCGGGACCGTTCTTGCTGCTGGTAACGAAGGAATACTTGTAATCCTTTCCGTCGCCGCCCTTTGCGGACAGTGTGGCGATCGTGCCGCCTTCCATCGCGCGTGCCTCAAGAGCCTTGGTCTTCTTCTGGCTCATATTGAAATCGGAAATATAAGGCTCGTCCGAAACGATCGTAACGTCAGCCTTGGGCAGAGCGTAATGCTCCGTGTCGCCCTCATATTTATATACGGTCTCCCAGGAATCATTGAGCAGGCAAACGAGGAATCCGCACTTGTCGCCGAATGAATAGCCCTGGCTGTCGGCTACAGGCTGCATGAGCTCGTAAGGAACCTCAACGATGTAGGTCGAAGCGTCCTGCGAGATCGCGTATCCTACATAATCAACCTCGGTTCCGGGCCATCCGCCGCCCTCCGAGAGGTAGAGGAAGCCGTTCTCGAGCAGGAACTCGTATCCGCCGCCGTCATTCTGATAACCGGTCGAACGGTCATCGTCCATATCCATATAGATCTGGAAATAGCACCACTTTGAAAGCTCGTTGACCGTAAACAGGAAATCAACGCTGTCCTCATCGCAGTAAGCGGCGATCCTGTCGAAAGCCCCGACGGGCTCGTCAACGATGTTAATGATATCTTTCCAACCGTCAATTTTGTCCTCTGCCGCAAATATCTCGTCTTCGGCATGAACAGGACGTGTTTCGCCAAGTACGCTGAATACGGATAACGTCAGAACCCCCGTTAAGACGAATGCCAGTATCCGTGCAACAGCGTTACGAAACATGTTACGTTGTCTGTGCATTGCAATACCCCCTTAAATATTTTGTTTAGTTTAGATGCATCCGAACTTTTAGGTATTTCCCCCAAATCAGACCGAATGTCCTGCTAAAAATGCGCAATCTTGCACAAAGATCACGACTAAACTATAGCACTGTTTTTCGTTGTTGTAAACGTTATTTTTCGTAATGTTTCATAAACAATATTGTATTTTTTGTTGCATCGTTTATGAAATGTGCTATTATCATAGCTGTGGCCCGTTGGCCGCAAGTATGATAAGGGGGATATATTTATGAAGAGAATTATAGCGGTCATGATGGCTGCGGCGCTTTCCGCCTGCCTGCTGGCAGGATGCGGGACAAAAGAGATACCGGATCACACTGCGGATGAGCCCGCAACAACTGATACATCCGCAGCAACAGAAAGCGTAATGATAACCGTAGGCGTTGACGCCGCAACGATAGCGGAAGCCGCAGATAAGGCAAAAGACGGAGACGTCATCTTCCTTCCGAAGGGAATCTACAGCGAAACGGTCGGCATTGAGAAGGACGGCATCACTCTCCGCGGCGAGGAAGGCACGGTATTTGACGGTTCGGACTACGAGCTGACGCCCGATGACAATGTCGTGATATGGGTAAAAGGAAATAATATCACCGTCGAGAATATCGAGATCAGGAATTTCCTTGTAGAAGGTCCTTCCGACACCTGCCCGATCGGAATTCAGGTCGCAAAGGGTTCTTCGAAGGTCACGGTCAGGAACTGCAAGGTCCACGATCACGGCTTTATCTACGACTACAATGATGATGACGACAATTACAACGCTCACGGCATCTACGTGAGCGGCGGCGTAAACAAGCAGACCACCGACATCCTGGTAGAGGGCTGCGAGCTTTACAACCTTCATCTCGGAAGCAGCGAATCGCTGGTATTCAACGGCAATGTGGTCGGTTTCGAGGCAAAGGATAATTATATCCACAACTGCGACAACATCGGCATCGACGCGATCGGCTACGAGCAGGACGAAGACAATGAGAACGATTCGGCCAGAAACGGCAAAATCCACGGCAATTACGTGAGGAATATCTGCTCCGATCCCGCGGTCAATCCTACCTATGATTCAATGTGCGCCGACGGTATCTATGTGGACGGCGGCCGCGACATCGAGATCTTCGACAATTTTGTCACCGACTGCGACATAGGCATCGAGATAGCGAGCGAGCACCGGGGCAAGGTAACTTCGGGCATAAACGTCCATGACAACATGCTCGCGCGCAATAATTCCTGGGCAGGCATCTGCGTAGGCGGCTACGATACCGAAGAGACCGGCACAGCTAAAGGCTGCACGGTAAAGAACAATGTCGTATACAACACCTCTTCCTACTGCATCGTGATCCAGTACGCCTGCGACGCTTCGAACGTGATCGAGGACAATATCTTCGCCGCCGAAGGCGACGGCATCGCGTACGGAGATGAGTTCGATGAGCTCAGCAGGGGCAATACGATCCGGAACAATAAGATGACAATAGACATGACAGAATTCGGATACCCCGATAATGAGAAGATCGAAGTGACCGGCGTGACAGTTGATGAGAACGCGCGCACGGTTACGGTAGAGTACAAATAATATAAAAGGTGCCTGTCACCATATCCGTGGATATGGTGACAGGCACCGGTATTATAGGGTTATGCCGTCGCCAGGTCCAGCTGCTGCACCGTACCTGCGGTCCCGTCCTCAAACAGGAAGAGACCGGTACTGCGGATCACGGCGTCCGTGGCGTTTGTGACCGCATCTTTAAGTGAGAATTCAGTTGAAGCGTTCTGCAGACAGATCGCGCCGACGCCGCTCTCCTTCAGCGAGATCAGACGCTCGGTGCCGTCCGCTTCCATGCTCCATATCTTCAGCGCCGAAAAAACTGCGTCAGCTTCGTCTATCCATCCGTTGCCGTCAAGATCGAATTCTTTAAGCTCCGCGAACGCATTGCCGCTCGTCGGGCCGAAGAGCTCGCTTCCGTCGTTTATTTTTCCGTCGCCGTTCCTATCCAGAGCCAGCATTCCGCTGCCCGCAGACGGCAGTGATACATAATCTTCGACGCCGTCAGCATCAATATCGAAATAATACTTCTGATCCGATACGGTGGCGGGGCTTCCGTCGAGATTGATCACGAGCGGATCGATGAGCGCCGTGCTCTCCCTGACCGTAAAGCCGCTGTAAGCCACGTATTCGCGGCTCATGACGGCTTCGACGTTGAATTCCAGGCTTCGGCCGTCGGCGGTGTTTACGGTGCCTTTTGTGGCGAATGTGACGGTCTCGGATTCGTAGGCGACCGTATAGCTGCCCTTGGTGAGGTAACTTCCGCCCACCGGCAGCAGATCCGCAGCAGACGTCCCGCCGCCTGCGGACAGGCCCTTCAGCCCCGCACCGCAGCCTCCGCTGTCGTCGCACTGCAGACGCCCGCCTATGAGCCGCATGAGGTATTTAAGAGTTTCCTCCTGAATCCTGGAGAGCATGTTCTCCTCCATCAGCTTGCGCATCTGCGGCGTGTTCTTCACCTGCAGGCTGTCGTAAATTTCCCGCAGCATTTCCGAGGCGCTCCGCGGCCTTTCTGCTTCTTCTTTCAGTCCTTCCTGCACATAGGCCTCCGCGGCGTTCGCGCCGGCCATGTCTTTCCCGAGGACCATTTCGGTAAATCCCTGCATTTCTCCTGCACCGTCTGTGATACAGGTAAATCTTGCTTCCCTGCTTCCGGACTGATATGTCCGGGCGGATTCCATTCCTATTGTGGTGGAATCGATTATCAAATAAAAACTCCTTCCTTAAGATTTCAGGGCCGGCCCCGTCCCGCGCGTGCACTCACGGAATAATATAAGGCAGTGACCGGATCGCTCCGTTCACTGCCTTCCGTGGCCTTACCTCAATGCAGACAACCCGCCGCAGCATTATGCAACGGATCATCCGGCTGATAATTATATCGGCTCCCGGAATGCATTTCTGAAGATGCCGCGCAGATAAAAAAACTCCGGATGATCGGATCACCCGGAGCTGCAGTCAACGTTTCTGTTCAATAAATGTATCCCTTCGCTTTAAGAAGCTCGGCCATCAGTACCGCACCGCCCGCTGCGCCGCGGAGAGTGTTGTGTGAGAGGCCTACGAACTTGTAATCGTATACGGTATCCTCTCTCAGACGTCCCATGCATACAGCCATTCCGTGCTCGGTGTCGCGGTCGAGAGCAGTCTGGGGACGGTTGTCCTCCTCGAAGTAGTGGATGAACTGCTTCGGTGCCGAAGGAAGCTCAAGATCCTGGGGAACGCCCTTGAAGTTCGCCCATTTCTCAAGGATCTGCTCCCTGGTGGGCTTCTTCTTAAAGCTTACGAAGACGGCAGCCATGTGGCCGTTGGTAACGGGAACGCGGATGCACTGCGTGGTAATGACGGGGCCCTCAGCCTTTACGATCTTTCCGTCCTCGATATGACCCCAGATCCTTAAAGGCTCCTGCTCGGACTTCTCTTCCTCGCCGCCGATGTAAGGGATAACGTTGTCGACCATCTCGGGCCAGTCCTTGAAATTCTTGCCTGCGCCGGAAATAGCCTGGTATGTGGTTGCAACAACAACTGTGGGCTCAAACTCACGGAGCGCATGAAGCGCGGGAGTGTAGCTCTGGATCGAGCAGTTGGGCTTAACCGCTACGAAGCCCTTCTTTGTGCCCAGACGCTTCTTCTGGAACTCGATAACGTCCACATGCTCGGGATTGAGCTCGGGCACGATCATCGGAACGTCGGGGGTCCAGCGGTGTGCGCTGTTATTCGAAACTACGGGAACCTCAGCCTTCGCATAAGCTTCCTCGATAGCGCGGATCTCATCCTTGGTCATGTCAACCGCACTGAAGCAGAAATCAACCTTCGCCGCAACAGCCTCTACCTCGTTGACATTCATAACAACCATGTTCTTTACAGCCTCGGGCATGGGAGTGTCCATCTTCCAGCGCTCTCCTACCGCCTCGGCGTAGGTCTTTCCTGCGCTCCTGGGGCTCGCCGCCACAACCGCTACCTCAAACCAGGGGTGGTTCTCAAGAAGCTGGATAAAGCGCTGTCCAACCATTCCCGTTGCTCCCAAAACTGCTGCCTTTAATTTAGCCATAACCGTCTCTCCTTTTTCTGCGGCGTGTCCGATGAACAATCGCCGTTAATGTTTTTCTATCGCGGACATTTGTCCGTCCCAGATAACTTGTTTCAAATAATACTACAACAAAAGCGGTTTTGCAAGCACTTTTGCAAACTTTTTCAAAAGACCGTTTTTTCCCTGTAACGATCGAGCTCCGCATAGACTTCGGCAAGCGTCGGGCAAAGGTTGATCCGTCCCCTGAGCTTCGCCGAATAAGGGAATCCTTCGGTGTACCAGGCCACATGCTTTCGCATCTCCCTGACAGCGGTCTCCTCGCCCTTGTATTCGGTCAGCATGTCCGCGTGCCTGTGTATCATCGCCAGCACTTCGTCAAATGAGGGCTTCGCGGTCTCCTCTCCGGTCTCGAGATACTTTTTTATCGCAGAGAATATCCAGGGATTGCCCTGCGCCCCGCGCGCCACCATTACCGCGTCGCAGCCGGTCGCATCGAACATCGCCTTCGCGTCCGCGGGAGTAAATATATCTC
The DNA here is from genome assembly GCA_947304065.1 of uncultured Clostridia bacterium. Lineage (GTDB taxonomy): Bacteria > Bacillota > Clostridia > Lachnospirales > Lachnospiraceae > RUG11977. The sequence continues at coordinate 15,284 of CAMZAI010000038.1, forward strand.
CGTTTCCGATCACAGGGATCTTCACAGCCTCTTTTACCAGCCTGATGATGTCCCAGTCCGCCTTGCCGCTGTAATACTGCTCCCTGGTCCTTCCGTGCACCGCTATCGCCGCCGCTCCGGCAGCCTCCAAAACCTTCGCCGCCTCGACGGCGTTTATGTGTTCGGGATCGAAGCCCTTGCGTATCTTCACCGTCACAGGCTTTTTAACGACCTTTACGATAGCCTCAACGATCCTGCCCGCCAGCGGCAGATCCTTCATCAGCGCGCTGCCCTCGCCGTTGTTCACGACCTTTGGTACCGGACATCCCATATTTATGTCGAATATATCAAAGTTCCGTTCTTCTATCCTCACCGCGGTCTCGGCCATGATATCGGGCTCACTGCCAAAAAGCTGCAGCGCCACAGGTCTTTCGGACTCGTCACACCGCAGCAGATCGCCGGTATTTTTATTATTGTAATGAATGCCCTTGGCGCTGACCATCTCCGAATAGATCAGATCCGCACCCTGCTCCTTGCACAGAAGTCTGAAGGGCATGTCCGTGATGCCGGCCATGGGTCCCAAAGCAACCCTTCCGGCCTCGATATTACCGATCTTCATCAAAAATCTCCGATCGCCTTACTGTTTCCTGTTCTTTTGATAAATCAGCTTCAGGCCCTTCATCGTCAGCTTCCTGTCATAGACGTCGATCTTGTCGGTCGCGTCGGCGATGATCCTTCCGAGTCCTCCCGTAGCGATGACCTTCATGTGATCGAGCCCCGCTTCCTTTTTAACTCTCTCGATAATGTATTCGGTCTGGCCGATGCAGCCGTACAGAAGGCCGCCCTGCATGCTCGAGATCGTATCTCCGGTCAGAATGCTTTCGGGAAGCTTGATCTCTATCTCCGGGAGCTTCGCGGTATCGTTCCAGAGCGCGTTCGCGCTGATCCTGATACCCGGACAGGTAAGTCCGTACCTGAAGGTTCCGTCAGCCTCGATCAGATCGTAAGTGGTCGCGGTACCGAAATCGATGACCATAGTCGGTCCGCCGTAAATGCTGTAAGCTGCGGCCAGGTCCACAACTCTGTCCGCGCCCGCCTCCTTCGCATTCGGAATGGCAAGCTTTACGCCTGTCTTTAAGCCTGCCCCGACTTCCATCGGCGTAATGCCGGTGAGCTTTATGATACCGTTGATCAGCGAATGCATGATTCCCGGAACTACCGAAGCCACGATGCACGCATCAATTTCCTTTACGGACAGATCGTTCACATGCAAAAGTCCGCGTATCGCCGCGCTGAACTCGTCCGAGGTACGCGGGAGTTTTGTCGTTACAGCAAAGAAGGCGCGTTCCTCGTCGCCCTCGTATACCGCAAAATTTGTATTTGTATTTCCAACGTCAACACAAAGAAGCATATCGTCTACTCCGTTACT
>CAMZAI010000039.1 GCA_947304065.1 uncultured Clostridia bacterium
CCTTCTACAATTGTAGCAAAGTTATACATTTGTAGAATAAAATAGCCGATATATACTTTGAAAATTGCGAAGCAATTCGCGAGTTATGACGTTACAAACACAAGAAAATCACCGGAGGACTGGCAGATTTGAATAAAAGAGCTTTGTTTGGCAGGATAACTGCCGTTTTGCTGATAATAGCGCTGATACTTCCGTCGGGTTTTGCCGCAAGAAGGGCGAAGGCCGACAGCTCCGTCACGGGCATTATCCGTGCTACTGAGCTTGTGATGCGCGAGGGCGCGGGAACAGATTTCGCGAAGGTGTGCGTGGACGGAGATCCCGTCATCCTGAAATACGGACAGGAAGTCACGGTCCTCGGCGAGTCGGGCGGCTGGTACTATCTGCGCGCCGTATACAACGGAACGCTCGTGACCGGTTATTCGCTCAGCAAGAAGGGCGATGTTGTGTATATCGAGATCCCCGACGGGAAAACCGTCGAGGGCAGCTATAAAAAGGGTACGGTCATCGCAGGCACGGTCAATGTGCGCAAGGGCCCTTCGACGGACTATGAGAAGGTCCTTTTAAACGGCGAGAACCTTGTGCTCAAGTACGGTCAGGAAGTAAGCATCATCGGCGAGGAGAACGACTGGTATCACCTTTATGCTACGGTGAACGGAGCGCGCGTCGAGGGCTATTGTCTCGGCTCATTCATCGAGGTCGGTGAGACCGTGAACTTTACCGAGCCCGAGTACTCTTACGGTCAGGTAATAGCTACAAAGCTGAACGTACGTAAGGGCCCCGGAACGGACAATGCAATTGTAAAGGCCGGCGGTGCGGATGTAGTCCTGACTTCGGGCTGCAAGGTTACGATCATGGGCGAGACCGACGGCTGGTATCATATCACGGCCGCGTTTAACGGCAATATTGTAGAAGGCTACTGCCTCGGCAGCTATGTCGAGGTTACCGATACACCGGGCAAGACCGACACCGGAAAACAGGACGAGACGCCCGAGGACAAACCCGAGGATCCGGTACAGGAAGATCCGAAGGGAGACGATGACAATACCGGTGAGGACGGTCCTTACGTTCCCACATCCCCGACCGATCTGTCCCACGGAGTTCCCGAGGGCTATGAGCTCGCGACCACGAAATACTCGGCAAAGTACGCCATCCCCGCGAAGGTTACCGCGAAAACAGGCCTTAACCTGCGCGGCTCGGCTGTGGAAGGCGCCGAGATCCTTGCGGTGCTCCCTTACGAAAAAGAGATCGTGATCATCAATACCAAGGCTGTGGATGTTACCGATTCGAAAGGGAAGACGGTTTCCGAGAAATGGTACAGGGTTGTGGCCGACGTTGACGGAACTTATATGTGCGGCTACGTGGTGAGCACCTATACCGAGATCACCGATTTTACCGGCGTTACCGCAAAAACTTCGTACAAGAATCAGATCATTCATAAAAAGATCAATAAGACGACAAAGCTTACATACGCGAAGGGCAAGAACATCAAGCTCGCGAAGGGCACTGTTGTTACGATAACGGGCGATTATACGACCAAGACCGGAGAAAAGAAATTCGGCGTGACGGTTGAGTATAAGGACAAGACCTATAACGGCTATATCATGGCTTCGAGACTTGCGCTCGTTTCCACCGCGGATTCGTACACCGTGCAGTATCTGGTGCCTGTGGAGCCGGAAGAACCCGATATTCCCGAGGATCCCGATGATGACGAGCCCGATGATGAGCCCGGCAAGCCCGATCCCACCGCGGCCTTCGAAGGTGCGAACGCGGTCATCAGGGACGCTGCGGGACTTGCGGTCAGGACTTCGGCAAAGAATTCGTCGGAGATGCTCTACACCGTGGACGGCAAAGCAGTCCTGCTCTATACCGGCGATCCCGTGCAGATCATAGACGTTGCGACAGATAACGGCAAGATCTGGTGCTATATCAGATTTTACTTCAACAATATGGAGTATTTCGGCTATATCCGCTCCACTCACATCGAGTCGGATGTACTGCTGAACCTCCTCAGCAACGAGGCCGAGGCTTCCTCGGTACCGCTCGATTTTGAGACAAAGCTCGAAAGAGAGGGCTTCCCCGAGTCCTATAAGCCTCTGCTCCGTGAGCTTCACGCGCAGTACCCTCTCTGGGAGTTCAAGGCGTATCATACCGGCATCGACTGGAACGAGGCTGTAGCGGCAGAGTCCGAGGTCGGCGTTTCATTGCTCCCGAACTATTACAGCCTTGAGTGGCTTTCGTTTGAGGAAGGCGCGTACAGCTGGAAGACGGACAAGTTCACCATTTTTGACGGAACATACTGGGTTGCGGCCTCCGAGGACGCGGTCAGATACTATATGGATCCGAGGAATTTCCTGACTTATACGGGAATCTTCATGTTTGAGAATCTGACCTACAACCCTTCGATACAGACGGGCGAGGGCGCTGCGGACATCCTTAAGACCACGGTGTTCGGCAACGGCGCGACTTACACATACAAGGACGATTACGGCGTTTCGAGAACGACAAGCTATGTCGATACCTTCCTGATGGCGGCGGAGTATTCGGGCGTCAGCCTTTACCATCTTGTTTCGCGTTCAAAGAACGAGATCGGCAACGGAACTCCGAGCAACAGCGTAAGCGGCACGGTATCGGGCTACGAAGGCCTGTACAACTTCTATAACGTCGGCGCGAACGACAGCGCGATACCCGGACAGAACATCAGGAACGGTCTGGAGTTCGCGAAGAAGGGACGCGGAAGCGCTGCGATGAACCAGCTCTATCTGATCCCCTGGAGCAATCCTTTCAGGGCGATCCTGGGCGGCGCGTTCTATCTTGGCTACAATTACGTCAACAAAGGCCAGGATACGCTTTATTTCGAGCGCTTTAACGTGGTTTCGGACGGCGCGTATCCCGTATTCACGCATCAGTACATGACCAATGTTGCGGCGGCCTGCACCGAGAGTACATCCACCTCTCGCGGTTACGACCACGCGGCGGATATGGCGATCGAATTCACGATCCCCGTTTACCTGAATATGCCCGAGGAGACCTGCGTGGCTCCAGAAAAAGCATATAACCCCAACAACTGGCTCAAGTCGCTCAAGATCTGCGATCAGAACGGCACCGAGCTTCCTCTTACGCCTACCTTTGATTCATCGGTCAAGCAGTCTTACTCGATCATCGTGGATTACGGCGTAAGCAGCGTAACCGTCGATGCGGCTACGGTCAGCAAGCTTGCCGAGATCACGAGCGGCTCGCGCTTCGACCTCGATGTCGGAGAGAATCTGATCACGGTCAAGGTTAAGGCTGAGAGCGGTAAGGTCAGAAAGTACAAGATCTACATTTCACGTGAGCCCGATCCGGACGCTTCCGCTGAGGAGAATACGGAGAATGCGGGTGATACCGAAACCGGCGACAATACCGGAGAAACCGGCGAAGAGAACACCGAAACCCCGGAGGATCCGGCTGAGAACGGCGAGGGAAGCCCTTCACAGACCAACGGAGAGGATACTTCCGGAACCGGTGAGAACGGTGAGGGACAGCCTGCGGACGGAAGCGGAGGATCCGGAGAAGGAGCGCCTACGGACGGAACAGGCGAGACCGGTGAAGGAACGCCCGACGGCGGCTACGATGAGTAAAACTTAGGATATAGAAAAAGGATTAAGGAAGTGCTGTGTAATGAAGGCATTTAAGAAAACAGGGATCGCGCTGCTGCTTGCGATGGCGGTGATCATCTCACCGCTCATGGCGGGTACCGAGGCCCGGGCGGCCAGCGCGGCGATCGGCTTCGAGAAAGACCTTGAGACCGTAAGGGTCGACGATGTGGTTACGGTTACGCTCAAATTAACGGCAGACGCGATCATCGGAACTTTTGAAGGATATATTTCCTACAACAGCGATGTGCTCGCTTTCGTAACCGGCCCCGAGACCATAGTCGGCGGCGAGGGGATCTTAAAGATCAACGACAGCGATCCCGATGCACGCTTTAACGAAAGAAGCTATACAATCTTTTTCAAGGCGACGGGGATTGGCAGCTGCGATATCAAGATGCGCGGTAATCCCGAGATATATCAGGCCGAGACGGATTTTCCGATGTCGGTATCCTCAAGCCCCCTGACGATAGATGTTCTGGCTTCACAGAGGGCGTCCTCCGACGCATCGCTCGCGGCGATGAAGATCAGCCCCGGAACGCTTACCCCCGATTTTTCTCCGGAGATATTCGAATACAGCGTTACGGTACCTTACGAGACGACCACTCTGCTCGTAAGCGCGGTGACCTCGGATGCGAAGGCAAATGTTAAGATCGAAGGCAATGACGAGCTCGACGTCGGACAGAACCGTGTTCTGCTCCTGGTAACGGCCGAGGACGGATCACTGAACAAATACGTCATTTACGCCGCAAGAGAGCCCGAAAAGAACGGCGACAGCGGTGCAGGGACAGACGTGACCGGAACACCCGCGGACGGTGAGAATACTGAGAGCGGAACCCCGGAGAACACGAATGAGGGCGGTCAGACGGCGCCCGCGGAAGGTTCATATTTTTATGCGACAGACGAGGACGGGCTGGTTTATCTGAACGCCGGCTCGAGATATACGATCGAGAAGGATACCGGATCGGTCAAGATCCCCGAGGGATATTTCAAAACATCGATCCTGATCAGCGGACATACGGTTACGGCTTATTCGCCTACAGAAGACCTCAGCAGCGATTTCCTGCTCCTGATCCTTTCAAAGAACGGCGGTGAGCCCGAGCTCTATACGTTTGACCGTGTTGAGAAGACTGTCCAGCGTTATTCTTCGGCAAAGAAGGATACGACGATCAACAGCAAGACCTCTTCGGGCTATGCCAACATCAACGAGGCCGAGCTGACCGGGAAATATGAAAAGAGTCTTCACAACCTTACCCTTGTGATCGCGATAATGAGCGGTATCTGCATGCTCCTGCTGATCCTTACGATCAGGCTTGCTTTAAAGAGCAAAGAAAAGAAGAGCGCACCGGCCCGCAGGACCGGAACACGCACGCGCAATACGAGATAGTGCTTTATAGTTTTTTAATAGGGCGGCAGCCCTCCCGTTGCTTGACGGGAGGGCTGTTTTCGTGTTATAGTTAGCGTATAACACTGACCGGAAAGGAGGCTCGCATTTTGATCTATTACATTGATTTCAGCAGTGACGAAGCGTTTTATCTTCAGCTGCGCAACCAGATCATCATGGGCATTGCGACAGCGAGGCTGAGAGACGGAGAGAGCCTGCCTTCGGTGCGTGACATGGCCGAGATCATCGGCATCAACATGCACACGGTCAACAAGACCTACGCGATCCTGCGTCAGGAAGGATATCTGCGGCTCGACAGGAGGCGCGGGGCGGTCGTTTCGGTGAACCCGGACAGGCAGAGGAAGCTCGAGAGCTTTAAGGCGAATCTGAAGGTCAGCCTAGCCGAGGCGCTGTGCAACGGTATTTCCACCGACGAGATACATTCCGCGGTGGACGAAGTGTTAAAAGAGATAACGGAGCAGTAAGGCTTTGATGAAAGGACAATTATGCTTTGTGAGATCTGTCATACAAGAGAAGCGAATATAACATATACCGAGATCATAAACGGTCAGAAGCGCGAGCAGCATCTGTGTCAGGTCTGCGCGGGAGAGCAGACGCTCGCGATCACCGGAAAGCTTGGGAACGAGATATCGATAGGCTCGATCCTTTCCGGAATATTGCAGAATTACGCGAAGGGACTCGCAGCGAAATCCGCGAACGAGCCCGTATGCCAGCGATGCGGCATGACGGCGTCGAACCTGATAAAGGACGGAAGGCTCGGATGTCCCGAGTGCTACAACGCGTTCTCGATGATCCTTGAGAAGAATCTGAAGACGGTCCAGGGAGCGGTAGAGCACCACGGGAAGGTACCTGCGAACGCTTCGAAGATAGATATCCGGCCCGCAGAGTTTGCAGTAAGGACGGCGGCCGAGGTCATGAACGCGGCTACCGAGGAGATCGTAAGACAGAACGAGGCGATCAAAAAGGCTAAAAAGAGCCCTAAGGCAAAGAGCCTTTCGGAAAAGGCCGAGAAGCCCCTTCATACGTCAAAGGACGCCGCAACCCGCATAGAGGATTACAAAAAGCAGCTTTCTGCGGCGCTCGCCGAGGAGAACTACGAGGAAGCGGCGCGTCTGCGCGACCTGATACATGCGGTTGAGGCTGCGGAGCAGACCGAGTTCGAGGTCCCGAAGCCGAAGACAAAACGCAGGACCGCGTCTGCGAAGGAAGCGGCCCCGAAGGCGAAAAAGCCCGCTGCAAAGCGCAGGACCTCCGCGAAGGGAGGTGCCCGCGATGAACATTAATCCCGTAAAGTGGTACATGAAGCAGAAGGGCTATGACGACGTTGTGGTATCGAGCAGCATCCGTTTTGCGAGGAATCTTGCCGAGTACGATTTCAGGGACAAGATCAGCAACGACGACGCGATCAGGCTTGTAGAGCAGGTGAGGGAGCTGACTCCGGAGCTTGCGGGCAGAGAGTGTACCGAGTACTTCTCCTGCAACGTCAATAAACTTCCCGAGAACGAGCGCAACACTCTTGTTGAGATGTTCGCGATCAGCAGGGAACTCGCCGATAAAAAGCAGGCCACGGGACTGATAATCTCGGAGGACGAGAGTATCAGCATCATGATCAACGAGAACGAGCATATCCGCATCAGCTCGATCGTGGCCGGAAACAACCTGCGAGGCGCATTCGCTGCGGCCGACCGCATAGACGATTACTTTGACTCGAGGCTCAGGTACGCCTACAGCGACAGATACGGATATCTGACCACGGGAGTATCGGACGTCGGTACGGGCATGAAGGCCACCTGTGTGCTGAGCCTTCCGGCGCTTGCCATTTCGGGCAAGCTGAACGCGATCAAGGATGAAGTCGGAAAGTGCGGCGCGGTGTTTAAGGATATGTACGCCGACGACGGCAAGAATCTGGGCTTTATCTACGCGGTATCGAACCAGAAGACTCTCGGCTGTTCGGAGCAGGAGATCATCGAGAATCTCGATCAGGTCGTAAGCCAGCTCGTGGGCTTTGAGCGGAAGAGAAGGAGCGCATGGATCGCGAACGACAGGGACGAGGTGGAGGATAAGGTATTCCGCTCTTACGGAGTCTTAAAGCACACCAGGCTCATTACCCTGAAGGATGCGATGACGCTGCTCGCCCAGCTGAAGCTCGGGTCCGACGCAGGCCTTATCAGGCTTTCGGGAGACGGTTCGGATCTGTTCAGGATCATGATCCAGATCCAGCCGGCGAATATCGCGAAGCTTTATAAATGCGGGACCGATCCGAAAGAGATCGACCGCGCGAGAGCATCATATCTGAACGAAAAGATTCCTTCGCTCAGCAATTTCGGAAATTAACGGAGAATACGACATGGATGACAGATTTACGGAACATGCGCGGGAAGCACTGAACCAGGCAGGCGAGGTGGCTTCCAGACTTGCGCATAATTATATCGGGACCGAGCATTTGCTGATAGGCCTGACCAGGGCCGGCGGAGTGGCTGCGCGTGTCCTTGAGGAGAACCTCGTCGACGAGGACAAACTCTTAGAGCTCGTGAACCAGCTCATTTCGCCCGGTTCGCGCGTGGGATTTGCGGAGGTTGAGAACCTTACGCCCAGAGCCAGGAGGATCATCGACAGGAGCTTTAAGGAGGCAGCGAAGCTGAACTCAAAGAAGGTCGGCACCGAGCATATCCTTATCTCGATGCTGAGGGAAGGCGACTGCATAGCTGTGCGCCTGCTCAATACCATCGGAGTAAATATCCAGAAGCTCTATTACGATACAATGGCCGCATCGGGCGTTGACGTAAACCAGCTCAAGCACGAACTGAAGGCTGCGGGCGGCAGCGTGCGCGAAAAGACAGCCACGCCTACACTGGACCAGTACAGCCGCGACCTGACCGCGTATGCGCGCGAGGGCAAGCTTGATCCCGTAGTGGGCAGGGCGGAGGAGATCGAGCGCGTGATCCAGATCCTCAGCCGCAGAACGAAGAACAATCCCTGTCTCGTGGGTGAGCCCGGCGTAGGCAAAACAGCCATCGTAGAGGGACTTGCGCAGAAGATCGTTGCGGGCGACGTGCCCGGTACCGTCAGGGACCGCCGCGTTGTAACGCTCGATCTTTCGGGTATGGTAGCAGGTTCCAAGTACAGGGGCGAATTCGAGGAACGCATCAAGAAGGTTGTCGCCGAGGTTGTTTCGGCAGGGAATGTCATGCTCTTTGTCGATGAGCTCCACACCATCATAGGAGCAGGCGGCGCCGAAGGCGCGATCGATGCATCGAATATCTTAAAGCCTTCGCTCGCGCGCGGTGAGCTCCAGCTGATCGGTGCAACGACGCTTGATGAATACAGAAAATATATTGAGAAGGATCCCGCGCTTGAGAGGCGTTTCCAGCAGGTGGCTGTGGAAGAACCCACTCCCGGGGAAGCGGTGAAGATCCTTAAAGGACTGCGCCCTAAATACGAGGAGCATCATAAGGTTACCATTACCGATGACGCGATAGAGGCAGCGGTAAAGCTCGGCGGCAGATACATTAACGACAGATTCCTTCCCGACAAGGCCATCGATCTGATGGACGAGGCCGCATCGAAGGTGGCCCTGAGCGTTTACAAGGCGTCTCCCCGCAAGAAGGCTCTCGAGGAGAAGCTTGCGGCTCTCGATGAGAAGAAGGAGAGCGCGATAAAGGCCGAGGCGTACGAGGAAGCAGGCGCGATTAAGAAAAAGCAGCAGCGCATCCGCAAGGATATCGAGAAGCTCGAAGCCGAAGAGGCGGAGCGCAAGGAGTCGATGCAGCTTAAGGTGACCGCGGACGAGATCGCGGATATCGTTGCGGGCTGGACAAAGATACCCGTAAAGAAGCTTGCGGAGGGCGAGACGGCCCGTCTGTTGAAGCTCGAAGATACACTGCATAAGCGCGTTGTGGGCCAGGAAGGCGCCGTATCCGCGGTAGCCAAGGCCATCAGGCGAGGCAGGGTGGGCTTAAAAGACCCCAACCGTCCTACCGGTTCGTTCCTGTTCCTGGGGCCTACGGGCGTTGGTAAGACAGAGCTCTCGAAGGCGCTCGCGGAGGCAGTGTTCGGTACGGAAGACTCGATCATCAGAGTCGACATGTCCGAATACATGGAGAAGCACAGCGTATCGAAGATGATCGGATCGCCGCCCGGCTATGTGGGATTTGAGGACGGCGGACAGCTCTCCGAGAAGATCAGGCGCCACCCTTATTCGGTAGTGCTCTTTGACGAGATAGAGAAGGCTCATCCCGATGTATTCAATATCCTGCTCCAGGTACTCGACGACGGACATATCACCGACGCACAGGGACGCAAGATCAGCTTTAAGAACGCGATAATCATCATGACCTCGAACGCGGGAGCGCAGAACATCGTATCTCCCAAGACGCTCGGTTTTGCAACCGCCACAGACGCGAAGGCGGATTACAACCGCATGAAGGAAGGCGTTATGGATGAGGTAAGGCGCCTGTTCAAGCCCGAGTTCCTCAACCGTATCGACGAGATGATCGTGTTCCACTCGCTCGGCAGGGAAGAGATCCGCAAGATCGTTACGATCATGACCGACAAGATCGTGAAGCGTGCGGCGGAAGAGATGAGCATTAAGCTGAAGATCGACGATACCTTTACGGAATATGTCGCCGAGAAGGGATTTGACGAGAAATACGGCGCGAGACCGTTAAGACGCGCGATCCAGACAGATCTGGAGGACAGACTCGCTGAGGAGATCCTCGAGGGACGCGCTAAGGAAGGCGATACCGTCACCGTTGCCTATGATAAGGATAAGAAGCTGGTGACCTTTAAGGAACGCACTTCAAGGAAAAAAGAGAAATAAAGTATTTGTGAAGTTTTTGTAAAAATCACGAGTGAGTGTTGTTTGAGATTGAAAAACGGAAGGATCTGTGATAGAATTTTTACACGGATGGGACAGAAAACGATCTCGGTGTCCGATTTCCGTTTTCATTGTTTTACACAGACAAGGAGACACAAATGAAGACTGTTGGATCATTGATCAGAAGTGAAGAGGACGGAAGCCTCAGCTTCGGCGATTTCACACTCGCGGCGAAGGGTAAGGTTTCGGATTTCAGTCACAACGGAGATCTCTACAAGGTTAAGACCTTTAACGAGATCACGAAGCTCGAGAGGAATGAGAATTTTGTTTATGAATCGGTACCCGGTTCGGCGGTATTCAATTTCATCGCCGATGAGAATACGGTGAGCTTTGCGGTAGCCGGTGCGGAGGACGTTCAGATAACCCTCGAACTCGAGCCGGATAAGGAATATGACGTTCAGGTAGGCGGCAGCGACCTCGGACGTATGCGCACAAACCTCGGAGGCAAGCTCGTATTCAGCGTGGAGGCACGCATGGATGAGACTGTTCCCGTTAAGGTGACCGGCGTTTGAATCTTTAAATAACAAAACTTATATATTTACACAGGAAAAGACCGCTTTATGCGGTCTTTTTCCAAATAAAAATTTCTTTGAAGAAGGGGTTGACAAAAGAGTATACAAGTGTATAATATGCATAGATTTACACAAGAAGTGCATAAATATACAATGTTATTGCAGGAGGATATACATATGGATAAGAAAGACATTAAGAAGGTTGTACTTGCATATTCGGGCGGACTTGATACATCGATCATCATTCCGTGGCTTAAGGAAAATTACAATAATCCCGAGATCATAGCTGTAGCCGGCAATGTAGGCCAGGCCGACGAGCTCGACGGACTTGAGGAGAAAGCATTAAAGACAGGCGCATCGAAGCTTATCGTTGCGGACCTCGTTGACGAGATGGTTGAAGACATCATCATCCCTTCGCTGAAGATGGACGCGAAGTACGAGACATATCTTCTTGGAACAGCTTTTGCACGTCCCGTTATCGGCAAAAAGCTTGCAGAGATCGCTCTTGCAGAGGGTGCGGACGCTATCTGCCACGGCGCTACCGGTAAGGGCAACGATCAGGTTCGTTTCGAGCTTGCTATCAAGAGATTCGCTCCCGACATGAAGATCATCGCTCCCTGGAGAGAGTGGGACATCAAGTCGCGTGACGAGGAGATCGACTACGCCGAGGCGCACAACGTTCCGCTGAAGATCTCACGTGAGACCAGCTATTCGAAGGATAAGAACCTCTGGCACTTAAGCCATGAAGGCCTTGATCTCGAGGATCCCAAGAACGAGCCCCAGTACGACAAGCCCGGCTTCCTTGAGATGGGCGTATCGCCCGTTCAGGCACCCGACAAGCCCGAGTACGTAACACTCGGATTCGAGGCGGGCGCTCCCGTTTCCTTAAACGGCGAGAAGATGAAGGCTTCGAAGATCATCGAGAAGCTTAACGAGATCGGCGGAAGGAACGGAATCGGCATCATCGACATCGTTGAGAACCGTCTGGTAGGCATGAAGGACCGCGGCGTATACGAGACACCCGGCGGAACCATTCTTTACAAGGCTCACGAGCAGCTCGAGATGATCACCGTCGACAAGGAGACCCTTCACGAGAAGCAGAAGCTCAGCATTGATTACGCTGACCTCATCTACAACGGAAAGTGGTATACTCCTCTTCAGGAGGCGCTCACCGCTTTTGCGAACGAGGCGGACAAGTACTGCACGGGTTCCGTAACCTTAAAGCTCTACAAGGGCAATATCATCCCCGCGGGCATGGAGTCGCCTTACTCACTTTACTCCGAGAATCTTGTAACCTTCGGCGAGAGCGATTACGACCAGGCTCAGGCAGCAGGCTTCATCAATCTCTGGGGACTTCCCACAAAGGTTCAGGCCTACAGGGAGCAGGGCAAGCTTTGATAAGTCTGTTTACGAAAAGGAAAGATTAATATAAAGTCAGATCAGAGGAGAATACAGTTATGAAAAAGATCATCGCATTAATTCTTGCGGCCGCACTCATGTGCGCTGCATTTACAGGCTGCTCGGGCAGCGATAAGAAGACTGAAGACAATAAGAATACAGAGGCGTCCGGAAAGACCGTGGCCGATATCAAGGCGGCAGGCAAGCTCGTTATCGCAACGAGCCCCGATTTCCCTCCTTTTGAGGAACTCAAGTCGGACGGCAGTGTTGAGGGCATCGAGATCGATATCCTGAACATGATCTGCAAGGAGCTCGGCGTGGAGCTTGTTATCGAGCAGATGGATTTTGAATCGGTTCTTCCCGGAGTACAGGCGGGCAAGTTCGATCTGGGCGTTTCGGGCATCACAGCCAACGAAGAGCGCAAGAAGAACGCTCTGTTCACCGATCCTTACTGCCTCGCTGCACAGGCGATCGTTGTAACCGCAAGCGGCTCGATAAAGAGCAAGGCCGATCTCGCCGGCAAGGCTGTAGCGGTTCAGACCGGCACCACGGCTGAGTCGTTCTGTATGTCAGAGGGCTACAAGGTTAATTCCTACGCGGCCAACAGCGACGCAGAGCTCTCGCTCGTAAACGGCAAGGTTGATGCATGGGTAATCGATGACCTCACAGCCGCGGAGATGGTTGCTTCCTACAACGAGACTCATGACGACAAGCTCGTCATCCTCGACGAGGCAATGACCACCGAGCCTTACGGATTCGCTACAAAGCTCGGCAACGACGATCTGATCAACGAGATCAACAAGATCCTCAAGAAGCTGCTCGACGACGGCACCATCGCATCGGTATTCGAGAAGTTCGAGGCACCTTATACAAAACCCTGAAAGGAAATATCATCGTGTCAGCATGGTTTGATAAACTGAACGAGACCTTTATAGCATCAGGCTATTACCGCCTGATGCTTGATGGTTTTAAAAACACAATAATAATCACACTCGGAGCGCTGGCGATAAGTATCGTTCTGGGCTCCCTGATCGCGGTCGTCAGGTACCTCGGCGAGGATGTGCCCGCGATGAAGCCGGTCGTAAAGATACTGACATTTTATGTCAATGTCATCAGAGGCATACCTGTCGTTGTACTGCTGCTGATCTTTTACTTTGTCATCATGAAGTCTTCGGAAGGCCTTGTGGTCGGCATCATCACGTTCGGGATCAATTCGAGCGCGTACATGTCGGAGCTGATCCGCGGCGGCATCAACGCCGTTGACAAAGGACAGATGGAGGCCGGACGAAGCCTCGGTATGTCGAGACTTCAGTGTACCCGGCGCATCATTTTCCCGCAGGCTGTCAGATACATCCTTCCCGCGGTCGGCAATGAGCTCATCGCGCTCTTAAAGGAGACCTCCGTTGCGGGTTATGTCGCTGTCGTCGACCTCACCCGTGCCGGCAATCTGGTCAGAAACAATACCTATGACGCGGTCAATCCGCTGCTCCTCGTGGCGGTGACTTACCTCGTGATGGTATTCGGCCTCGATGCATTGCTCAGGAAGATGGAAAGGAGGCTGGCCAAGAATGATAAGCGTTAAGGATCTGCATAAGAATTTTGAGGATCTTGAGGTCCTCAAAGGCGTCAGCGTGGAGATCGAAAAAGGCGACGTAATGTGCGTTATCGGGCCCTCGGGCTCCGGTAAGTCGACTTTCCTCCGATGCCTGAACCTTCTTGAAAAGCCTTCGAGCGGCCGGATAATATTTGAAGGGGACGATCTGACCGGCAAGGACATCGATCTGGATCTTCACAGACAGAAGATGGGCATGGTGTTCCAGCAGTTCAACCTTTTTCCGCATATGACGGTGATGGGGAATCTTACCTGCGCACCGATGCTGCTGAAGAAAACGCCTAAGGAGGCCGCCGAGAAAAAGGCCATGGAGCTTCTGGAGCGCGTCGGCCTTGCGGACAAGGCGAATGAATATCCGAACACGCTCTCGGGCGGACAGAAGCAGCGTGTGGCGATCGTCAGGGCTCTTTGCATGGAGCCGGACGTTATGCTCTTTGACGAGCCCACATCGGCGCTCGACCCCGAAATGGTAGGCGAGGTTCTTGATGTTATGAAGGAACTCGCAGCGGACGGCATGACAATGGTGGTAGTCACTCACGAGATGGGTTTCGCCAGAGAAGTATCGAACAGGGTTGTTTTCCTTGACGAAGGCGTGATCGTCGAACAGGGGACGCCCGAGGAAGTATTCGGGAATCCAAAGTCGGAGAGACTTAAGGGTTTCCTTGCCAAAGTATTGTGATTTTTGAAAGGCAGGCAGATTTGCCGAAGTCGGAACTGCGGGTGCCTGAAGCGAAAGAACGGAGGAAAGAGTTATGGATTTTAAAGGACGGAGCTTTTTAAAGCTGCTTGATTATACACCGGAGGAGATCGGATATCTCCTTGATCTGGCCGCAAGGCTTAAAGACGAGAGGAAAAAGGGCATCAGCCACAAGATCGCGGACGGAAAGAGCATTGCACTGATCTTCGAAAAGACGAGCACACGTACACGCTGCTCGTTTGAGGTTGCTGCGGCGGATCTCGGACTCCATCCCGTATACCTCGATCCTTCGGGATCGCAGATCGGCAAAAAGGAGTCGATCGCGGATACCGCAAGAGTTCTCGGGCGCATGTTCGAGGGCATCGAGTACCGCGGTTTCGGACAGGAGATCGTCGAGGACCTCGCGAAATATGCGGGAGTTCCCGTATGGAACGGTCTCACGAACGAGTTCCATCCGACGCAGATCCTCGCGGATTTCATGACGATCAAAGAGTACTTCGGAGACCTTAAGGGCAAGAAGCTCGTATACATGGGCGACGCGCGCTACAACATGGGCAATTCGCTGATGGTCGGCTGCGCAAAGATGGGCATGAATTTTGTGGCCTGCACCGCGGAGAAGTATTTCCCCGACAAGGCGCTCATCGACGAGTGCCAAAAGATCGCGGCACAGACCGGAGCGAAGCTCGAGTTCATCACCGATCCGGCTGCGGCTGTCAAGGGAGCGCATGTGATCTATACAGACGTATGGGTATCGATGGGCGAGCCCGACGAGGTCTGGAACGAGCGTATCGGCGATCTTACTCCCTACAGGGTTACGAAGCAGATCATGGACATCGCGGGCTCCCAGTGCAAGTTCATGCACTGCCTGCCTTCCTTCCACGACCTGAACACGAAGATCGGCAAGGATATCTATAACAAATTCGGCATCGACTGCATGGAAGTGACCGACGAAGTATTCGAGTCGCCCGCATCCATCGTATTCGATGAGGCCGAGAACCGCATGCATACGATCAAAGCGGTAATGTACGCGACACTGGGAGGAAAATAATGGGATCTGACAGTTTGTGATTTTGCTTTTTGTGATGCACATGGGCTGCTTGTTTTCAAACTCGCAAACAAAACCGCGCTAAGCATGGAAATTCCGCACAAACACCACGAAAACCTTTACAAAATCGCAAAAACGTATTAAGCTAATAGTGAAGTCCGGGCCGCAGATGACTGCGGCCCTTTTTTTCACCAAAGGAGAGCCGGGCGCATATGGAAGGTAAAAAGAATAAGGAATTCAAGGTTCTTAATTTCATAGCCGCTGCCGTGATAATTCTTTTCTTTGCGGGTGTTATCATCGCGTATTTCCAGATGATCAGGAAGACGACCGAGGACAACATCGTCAAAGACGGAGAACTTAATGCCGTTATGGCTGCGGACAGGATCGGGCGTTATCTGACCATGGGCGAGGACACCATCATGCTGTCAGCGTATGCGCTGGAGAATATGATCCGGGAAGGCCGGTCACACAGCGACATGGTCGATTACCTCACGACGCAGACCAGCGCCGTTCTGGAGCTGCTCCCCGAGAGCTCTACGGGGCTTTATGCGTATGCGGACGGTGAGTATATGGACGGAGGCGGCTGGGTACCCGACGCAGATTATGTTCCGCAGGAGCGTCCGTGGTATACTCAGGCCATTGCCGACAGGGGCAATCTGGCGATAGTTGATCCCTATCTGGATTCACAGACCGGGGAGATCGTTATATCATTCAGCAAGATGCTCTACGACGGGGAAAGCGTGATCTGCGTGGACCTGACGATGGAGCGCCTGCAGGAGATCACCGAAGGGATAGTGGCAGGCGAGGAAAACAGCAGCGAGTTCGTTCTGGACCGCAACCGCAACGTCGTCGCGCATTCGGACAGGACGCAGATCGGCAGGAACTACCTGCAGGATACGGATTCGCTCGGAGC
>CAMZAI010000040.1 GCA_947304065.1 uncultured Clostridia bacterium
TAGTAAGAAGCCTTATCTAAAACGGCGGAGGTGCCGCCGTTCGCCACCTCCGTATTGTCGTCAGTATTATTGTTTGCTTCGGGTTCTCCCTCTTCGGGTTCGGGCTCGACAACGGTATCTATCGAGTCAACCGCGCGGATGATCAGTCTGGTAGCGATGTAGCATTCCTGACCGTCATAGATTACCCTGGTCCATTCCTCATTGTAGCCTGTTCTTTCGAGTCTCTTGCCCTCTTCAAGGAAAGCAACCTTCTCGGTATCGGTCGAAGCACCGAGTCTTAAGTTAACGCCGTCCTTTGTATCAACGTAATCGGCCTTGGATTCGAATTTGTATCCGAATGTAAGGTCTGATATGGGTGTAGGCGTAGCGGGCACAGGTGTGGCCGTAGGAGCCTCTGTGGGGGCTTCCGTGGGTGCCTGTGTGGGATCCGAGGGAGCTGTGGGCTCAACTGCATCCGTAGGTGTGTCCGCAGCGGACGTGGGATCGTTCTTTGCCTCCTGCGTGGGATCCGCAGGCGTATCCGTAGGCTTCGACGCTGCTTCGGTGGGTTTATTGTTCTCGCTTCCGGTGTCGTTGTTCAGACCCGTCAGGATCAGTACTCCCACCAGTATCAGGATCAGCACGCCCAGTACATAGGGCATGATGCTCAAAAGCTTGGTTCTGTTCATGTTAATATAATCCTCCTGTTTAGGATCGGCTTTGGCCGATCCTGATTCCCTGCTGTATTCTTTACTTTGGCACCATGCTATTTGCTCAGGTATGCTTTCTGCTCGGGCGTGAGCACATCGATGTGCTTGCCGAGGAATTCAAGCTTGCGCAGCGCAACCGCATCGTCGATCTCCTTCGGAACCTTGATCAGCCTCTCGCCGATCTGTCCCTCGTGCTCGACAAGGTACTTCGCGCTGAGCGCCTGGATCGCAAAGCTCATATCCATGATCTCGGCGGGATGTCCGTCGCCTGCCGCAAGGTTTACGAGCCTTCCCTCTGCAAGGATGTATATCCAGTTTCCGTTTTCCAGCTTATATCCCATGATATTATTGCGCATGGGCGCACTCTCGACAGCCATCTCCTTCAACCCGGCGACATCGACTTCTACGTCGAAATGTCCGGCGTTGCAGCAGATCGCGCCGTTCTTCATCTTCATAAAATCGCTCTTGCGAACGACATTGTCGCATCCGGTTACCGTAACGAAGAAATCTCCGCGTGAAGCAGCTTCCGCCATGGGCATTACGTCAAAGCCGTCCATTACGGCCTCGATAGCCTTGATCGGGTCTACCTCGGTCACGATAACTTCCGCGCCGAGTCCCTTCGCTCTCATCGCAACGCCCTTGCCGCACCAGCCGTATCCGGCCACAACGACAACCTTGCCGCATACGATAAGATTCGTGGTCCTGTTGATGCCGTCCCATACCGACTGTCCGGTGCCGTAACGGTTATCGAAAAGATGCTTGCAGTCCGCGTCGTTTACAAGTACCATCGGGAACTCGAGCGTTCCGGCCTTTGCCATCGCCTTCAGCCTGATAATGCCCGTAGTGGTCTCTTCACAGCCGCCGATAACATATTTAAGTCTGTCGCGATGTCTGGTGTGCAGTGCATTTACCAGGTCTCCGCCGTCGTCGATGATTATCTGGCAATTGTTCTCAAGCACATGATCGATGTGCGTGTTATACTCTTCCTCAGTCGTTCCGTGCCATGCGTGAACCTCGATACCCGCATCAACAAGAGCCGCCGCCACATCGTCCTGTGTGGAAAGCGGATTCGAACCGGTCACGAACAGCTCCGCGCCGCCGGCCGCGATAACCTTGCACAGGTATGCGGTCTTTGCCTCAAGATGGATGGACAGCGCCACTCTCTTGCCGGCGAAGGGCTTAGTCTTCCGGAATTCTTCTTCAAGCCCGCGAAGCAGCGGACAATTGCGTTTAACCCATTCTATCTTTCTCGCACCCGAAGGAGCCAGAGAGATATCCCTGATCTCAGCATTCATTAATCTTTCCTCCGATCATTATTTACTGCTCTTCTTATTTCTGATTATCTCCATATAGCGCTCTCCGATCCTGTTCATTTCGAAGTAAACGCGTTCTTCATCTATGGTGGTGAGTACTTTGTGCTCCATTAAAATCTTACCATTTACTAAGACGGTGTCAACCTCTGATCCGTTCGCAGAGTAAATTAATGCGGAAATAAGGTTGTTATTCGGCTGAAGCTGAGGCGTTTTAAGATCGATAACGGCAATGTCCGCCTTATAGCCTTCGCGGATCTCGCCGAGCTCGTTTGCGCGTCCCAGAGCCGCAGCGCCGCCGAGTGTAGCGAATTTCAGCACGTTCTCCGCAGAAACGGCGGTAGCTTCTTTCAGGAGTCCCTTGTGGATCATCGCCTCAAAAGTCATCTCCCTGAACATGTTCAATGTATTGTTGCTGGCGGCTCCGTCGGTACCGATACAGATGTTAAGGCCCTTTTCGAGCATTTTGGGTACGGGCGAGAAACCGTTCGCGAGCTTCGCGTTGCTGAACGGATTTATCGCAACGTTAACATTCTTTGCCTTCAGTATGTCGAAATCGCGATCCTCAAGATATACGCAGTGAGCCGCGATGCTGTGAACATCGAAAACTCCCATGCTGTCCACATACTCGACGGGCGTCATGTTGTATTTCTCGCGGCACATATTGACCTCGGTCTGACCTTCGGCCACATGCATATTGAGTCCGAGTCCGCGCTCCTTCGCTATCTCAACGACATGCTTTAAGAAATCGCCGCTGCAGGAATAGGGCGCGTGAGGTCCGAGCATGGCAAAACGCAGGTCGCCGTCGCACCAGGTGTCCAGATCGTGCAGTGCCTCGTTTACGCGGCGCATGCCGCCCTCGTCGTTATACTCGCTTCCTACGATACCCCTTGTAAAGCAGGCCCTGAGACCGCTCTCCTTTGCCGCTTTCGCATTCACGTCGGGGCAGATGTACATATCTACATACGAGGTGGTTCCGGTCCGGATCATCTCGATATTGGCAAGCAGCGTTCCGAAATAGCTCTCCTCGGGAGTCATCGCATCCTCAAGAGGCTCGATCGTATCGAACAGCCATGTCGTAAAAGGCACGTCGTCCGCAATGTTCCTGAACATGGTCATATACGCGTGCGTGTGCGCATTGATCAGTCCGGGGATCGCAAGCCTGTCTTTGCCGTCTATGATCTTATCGGCCTTCGGGGCATCCTGCGCCTGCATTGTGGTATCGACCTTAAAGATACGGTCGTCCTTAATGTAAATATCAGCATTCCTGATCACCGCGCTGCCGTTCTCATACAGCAAAGCCTTTATTTTCTCCAGTTTAATAACCATCCGTCCGCTCTCCTTTCATTGCATTCCAGGCATTCGCAGTTTTTCTACATTTTTTTCTCGCATTTTATGTAGTTACACGATTATATTAACAAATTGTTCACAAATGGGTCATTCTTTGCTCATATTTAGCCTGTATAATGAACTCATCAAAACAAAACAGTACCGAACAGGTACTCCTGAATATGACATACAGATAATTTTTTTCATAAAACAAAGCCCGGTAGTAACCCTCCCCCTCTATCGGGCTTCTCCTCTGCCCTTTTTTAGGTCATTCGGCTTTTTCGAACAGTTCGTCGAAGATCTTTTTGACCGTTACATAATCCAAAGCACCGGCCGCCTCTATGGCGGCTTTTGTTTTTCTCCTGGCCTCGCCGCAGAAAGCGTCCCTCAGCAGATTGAGGCCTTCAAGGATATAGTCTATTTCAAATCTGTCTATCGCCGCCGCGGTATATTCCCTGACCTCTTTGAGCTCCTCTTCCGAAAGAGGATGCACGGGCGTCGAATAATCCTCCTCGGGTCCCGTTTCCTCAAGAGACTTTAAATATCCTTCCAGCGCGTCGTCCAGCTGGAGGATCGCGGTCATCGTATGCGAAATGTACTCGGTAACGCTTTCCTGGTGTCCCGCGGTAAACGAAGGGATCATATGCCTGATCTCGGCGTCGTTCAAAAGATCCGTAGCCCAGATCTCTATACGCTCGGAAACCATCGTCAGTTCCTCAAAACCTATATTTGAAAAAACGATCTTGAGGCAATGCGAGGCGTGCTTAAGCTGCGCGGGATCGCCGGTCTTTAAATAATCGCTCAGTTCGCGCATATAATCACGTATGTCCACGGACGCCGCCTTGATCAGACGGACATAATTCTCCGTGATACCGCCGGCGTTCGTAAGTCCTTTTCCGATATTGAGTCCCGCAACCATGGACATAAAGGACCTCATGCGCGAAGCTTCGCTGTCCGCGACGTAATTCTCCGTTTCGGGTCCTCCGCCCTTTAAAAGCAGTCCCTCTTCGATCCTGTAGCCGCCTTCGGGGACATGGGTCCTGATCAGCCTGATAAGATCGGCAAGCTTCGGTGGTTTAAGGACCGCAGCGTTCGCGCCCGCCTCTATGAACTGCGCAGCTATGGGGCCTACGGGTTCTTCCGTCATCGCGTAGATCGGCACGGTGCTGAATTCCCTGATCTTTCTGGTCGCTTCAACTCCGTTCATCTCGGGCATGATGTAATCCATCAGTACAAACGCGTAGTCGTTCTCACGTATCATCCTGATGGCTTCCGTACCCGAGACGGCGATGCTGCCCTCCAGTTCGAAGGCGTTGATCTTTTCGGCGTTCACCGTAGCGTTCACGTCATTGTCGTCTACTATCAAGACCTTATACTTATCAGTCACTGCAGCCTCCGCTAAGATAATCGATCAGATGGAAATTCTCATTCTTGTGCGCGAGGAAAAGTGTACCTATCTTCTCTCCCGCGATGATCTCATGTATCACATCGAGGTTCTCGCTGTCCGCGATCACCATGTCCGCACCGGAATCGTTCGCGATACGCGCTGCGGATATCTTCGTGGACATTCCGCCGCTTCCGACATCGGAACCCACGCCCTTGCCCATGGCAATGATGCTGTCATCGATAAACTCTACGGTATCGATGAATTTTGCGTCGGGATTCTTTCTCGGATCGTCGGTATAGAGTCCGTCGATATCCGAGAGCAGTATCAGCAGATCCGCGCCGACCAGCGCCGCAACGATAGCCGAAAGGGTATCGTTGTCGCCGAACTCGATCTCATCGGTCGACACGGTATCGTTCTCGTTAACAACAGGGATCACATTCAGCTTTAAGAGCTCGCTGAACGTATTTCTCGCGTTGCGCCTGCTCTTGTCCGCGATCATCGTGTTCTTGGTCATAAGTACCTGCGCAACCTTCGTTCCGTACTCGGCAAAAAGGTGCTGATAGATCGTCATGAGGCTCGCCTGCCCCACTGCGGCGCAGGCCTGTTTAAGCTCTTTTGTGGAAGGCCTGCCGGTAAGTCCGATAAGATTGCGTCCCACTGCGATCGCACCCGAGGAAACAAGGATCACTTCCTTGCCGGCGTTCTGCAAGTCCGTGAGTATCCTGACAAGCTTCTCGATACGCGCCAGCGCGGGCTTACCCGTCTCGGGATGCGTGATCGACGAGGACCCGATCTTTACTACGATCCTCTTTTTATCCTTAAGGTATTTTCTGTCCATGTCAAACGCCCTTCTGCAGCTCTTCACCGCGCTTGTAGCAGGCATCCGTAGCCTTGAACACAGCGTTCCTTAAGCCTTCTTCCTCAAGGGCCGCTACGGCCGCGATAGTGGTGCCTCCGGGTGAGCATACATTATCCTTGAGCCTGCCGGGATGCTCTCCGGTCTCAAGCACCATCTTTGCCGAACCCAGAACGGTCTGCGCTGCAAGCCTGTAGGCCATGTCGCGCGGAATTCCGTATCTTACGACACTGTCCGCAAGAGCCTCGATAAACATATATACATAGGCCGGAGAACTGCCGTTGGCACAGATGGCCGCATTCATCAGCTTTTCGGGAATGATCTCGTATCTGCCCACCGCGCCGAACAGATTCGTAACCGCCAGCTTCTGCTCATCGCTGAATCCGCCTGCGTAATCCGAGAAACAGATGCAGCTCATGCCTTCCCCGACCATCGCGGGCGTATTCGGCATGATCCTGACGATCCTGACTTCCTGCCCGATACCGTCGTGAAGTCTCTCGCAGGTAACGCCGGCCGCTATCGAGATAACGGTCTTCCCCGCGATATCCGCCTTCTTCAGGTCCTCGAATACCTTATCGATCATCTGGGGCTTTACGCAGATGACAATATTCTCACTCTCATTCGCAAGTTCTGCGGTATCCCTGCTGTATCCGATACCCGACTTTGCCTTTACTCTTTCATTCTCCGCGGCAAAAGGAGTCGAAAATGTTACGTTCTCTTTTCCGACCAGTCCCGCGGCGCCCATAAGCAGGGGATAACCCATGTTTCCCGCACCGATAAATCCGTATTTTTTCAAATCGCTTCCTCCGATCCGAACATCGGCTTAATTCACCGACTCTCTTACTGAATGATAGCAAATCCGCTATTCTCTTGCAAGGAAAAATCTTTTTCACGGCACTATTGACAATCGCCCTGCGTTGCTTTAATATTATCGCCGAAAGCTAGGGGCGCCTATTGCTGAGATGCACGGACGCGCATGCGCCGTGCTGTCCCTCATAACTTGAACCGGATAATACCGGCGTAAGGAAGCTGCATACTTTTTTCAGTATGTCTGTAGGATGACCCTCTTTTACCGCTGTGGACACGGAGCATTGCTCCTGCCGCAAGCATTTATCATCAGGAGGGAAAGTCTTATGAACACTCTTTCTAATTCACGCAAGCTGACCGAAGCGGCCATCATGCTGGCCATCGGCACAGTTCTCAGCCTCATCAAGCTTATCGATCTTCCTTACGGCGGATCGGTAACGATCGCATCCATGCTCCCTGTTGTTATCATCTCATACCGTCACGGCATAAAGTGGGGACTTATGACCGGTTTTGTTTACGGTATCATCCAGCAGCTTCTCGGACTTAATACGCTGTCCTACGCTACAGGCTGGCAGTCTGTCGTTGCGATCATCCTTCTCGACTACGTTGTCGCATTTATGGTCGCAGGCTTCGGCGGTGTCTTCAAAAAGGCTCTCAAGCAGCCTCAGGCACTTTTCGCAGGCTCGCTCTTCATCTGCGTTCTGCGCTACATCTGCCATGTGATCACCGGATGCACCGTCTGGGCAGGTCTTTCGATCCCTACCGGCGCGGCGTTCGCATATTCGCTCAGCTATAACGCCACATACATGATCCCCGAGACCATCGTGACCATGTTCGTGGGATTCTATATCGGTTCCGTTCTTGATTTCACTTCCGAGAACCTCAGACCTTACTCAGCGGCACGCGAGGAGAAGGTTCCGGTACTCAGATGGATCGCCGGCATCTTGATCGCCGGTGCTCTTGTATTCGATATCACTTCGGTTTTCTCGAAGCTTCAGAACGGCGAGAGCGGCGAGTTTGATATCACCGGTCTTTCGGCTGTAAACTGGACTCCGGTCATCATCGTGAGCGCAGCTGCGGCTGTGATCGCTGCGGTACTCTTCTGCATCTCTTCGAAGAAGGGACAGGCTGCAGCAGCTTAAAACTTACTCGGCATAACAAAAGGCCGTGGGAGCGGTTCATCCGTCCCCACGGCTTTATTTATTATCATAGCTTTATATTCTTTATATTCATCTGGATATCTCTCGTATCCCGGTACACGTTTATCTTCGGAACATAGGCCACGGTAAGGCTTATATGGTTCGTCCCGCCCGTCAGGGCACGGTCGATCTCTTCCTTTCCGTATTTGTCCGTCAGCTGCGAAATTATGCTTCCCGCATCCGAAAAGCAGGTGGCGGTAAATTCATGTCCGAACGAATTTATCAGCCGGAATCTGAGGAAATTGTTCTCTTTTCCGATGTACTTGATGCTGCGGCACTTAAGGCCTCTTTCGGCGAACAAAGGTGAAGCGTTGCCCGCTCCGAAAGGCGCGAGTCCTTCGATCTCGTTCACCACATCTTCGGTAAAGAGATTAAAGCTGACTTCCATGTCTATCAGTATCTTGCGGCACATATCCGCCTCGGTGAGCGTACAGGCCTCATTTAGCGCCTGTCTGAACTCCTCTAACTTATCCTTCTCCAGGGTAAGTCCCGCCGCCATCGGATGCCCTCCGAAGCGCACCAGATAGCGCTGGCACTTCGTAAGCTCCTCAAACATGTTATAGGCGGGTATGGAGCGTGCAGAGCCTTTATATGCCTCTCCGCTCGCGGTAACGATTATCGCGGGCCTGTTATAGCGTTCCTTGATCCTTACCGCGATGATGCCGAGTATGCTCTCGTGACAGTCGGGAAGCTCGAGCACGATGACCTTGTCTTTGATATCCCCGGCCGGTCCGAGCAGTTCCACGGCGACGTTTTCCTGCTCCAGAGTCATGATCTTTCGCTCATCGTTCAGTTCCCTGCACTCATGGGCGATCGCAGCGGCCTCTTCGGCGCTTTTTGCGCTCAACAGTGAAAATGCGAGCCCCGCGTCGTCTATCCTGCCCGTAGCGTTAAAGCAGGGGCCCAGGATGAACCCGATATGGTATTCTCCGAGAGTATCGCGGTCGATCGCCGTCTCGTCGAGCAGCGCCGAAAGTCCCGGATTGGAGGTGGTCTTTAACGCCTCCGTTCCGATCTTCGCGATCACGCGGTTCTCTCCGTACAAAGGAACTACGTCGCAGATCGTGGCCATGGCCATGAACTCGATGTATCTCATGATGTCCGCGTCAATGCCCTTCTTCTCAAAGAGCACCTGCGCCAGCTTTGCCGCGACTACCGCTCCGCATATCTCCGGGCAGGGATAAGTATCTTCCTCCTGCTTCGGATCCACGATAAACGCCGCGTGCGGGAGCACCCCGGGGATCTCATGATGATCGGTAACTATAAGAGTGAGGCCGAGTCTCTCGGCCTCTAAAGACGCCGCTACGGCGGCGATACCGTTATCACATGTAACAACGGTATCCACGCCGTCTTCTGCGGCCTTCCTGATTATTTCTTCATTCAGTCCGTATCCGTCCCGGATCCTGTGCGGGATATACCAGTCCGCATCCGCTCCGGAAAGGTTAAGCGCGTCGTTCAGGATATACGTGGCCATGATACCGTCCACATCGTAATCCCCGACGACCCTTATCCTGCGTCCTTCCTCTATCTTTTGCAAAAGCAGCTCCGCCGCACCGTCCATGTTCATCAGAAGATGCGGGGAATGCAGGTCTTCCTTCGAGGGTGAAATGAAGGTGCGGATCGTTTCGTGATCCGTAAGTCCTCTGTTCACCAGAAGCCTGGCCATGATATCAGATACGCCGAATTCGCTTTTGATCGACTCAAAATCAGCCGTTTTGTTGCAAATCGTCCATCTGTCCATTAAAGAAGCATCCTTTTATCAGTCTTCGCTGCCGGCCTTGAATCTCTTCTGAAGATTGTACCAGAGGCCGCCGGTCAGGCAAACGGATGAGAATGTACCGCAGATGATGCCCACCATGAGCGGGATCGCGAATTCTCTGACTGAGGTTACGCCGAGGATAGCAAGTACGAATACCATGAAGAATGTGGTAAGCGAGGTATTGATACTTCTGCTCAGCGTCTGGGTAATGCTCAGGTTAACGATGTCATGCATCGAATCCTTGCTGATGCGCTCCGCAACATTCTCGCGGATACGGTCGAAGATAACGATCGTCGCGTTGATCGAATAACCTACGATGGTCAGCATGCAGGCAATGAATGTATTACCGACGGAAATGAAGCTTCTGCATACCGCATAAAGCACAAGAACGATAAGAACGTCGTGAATGAGCGCAAGTACGGCGCTGGTCGCGAAGTTGAAGTTCTTGAATCTGAGCCAGATGTAAAGAAGCATACCGATGGTAGCCACGATAACCGCAACAACCGCGTCGCGCTTCATCTCGCTGCTGACTGCCGAACCTACGGATTCAGTGGTGATGTAGCTCTCTGAGATACCGTACTTGGACTCGATCGCCGAAGCCAGAGTAGCTCTTTCATCGGTTGAGAGCTCTTTGGTCTTGATCTGGACCATCTTCTCGTCATTTACAAGAGAAACCTCTGCGCTCTGACTGATCTTTTCCTGAACCAGCTTCTCAACGTCTGCCTGAATGCCCTCGGGAAGGCCATTCTCAAATACCACAGAAGTAGCGGTACCGCCCGAGAAATCAAGTCCGTAGCTGAAAGGAGTCTTGATGGTCGCAAAGTTGATGATGATCGCAATGATGCCGACTACGATAAGGCCGCCGGAAATGCAGAGGAATCTCGGGAATCTCTCAACGATCTTGAGAGTCTTGCGCTCCTTCTTGGTTCCGTAGAACTTAACCTGGTCAGCGCCGAGATCAAACATTGCGTTAAGGATGAACTTGGTGATAAAGAGTGCGGTGATCATTGAAAGCACGATACCGATGGCAAGTGTCTGGGCAAATCCCTTAACGGTACCCGAGCCAAGGAAGTAAAGTACGATCGCCGCGATGATCGTGGTAACATTACCGTCGATGATGGCCGAAAGAGCCTTGGAGAAACCAAGCTTGATGCCGGAGCGCACGGTCTTGCCCGTAGCGAGCTCCTCCTGGATTCTCGTGAATATGATGACGTTCGCGTCAACCGCCATACCGATCGAAAGTATGATACCCGCGATACCGGGAAGTGTGAGCGTTACGCCGAAAACGTTGAGCGCGATGACCATGAGCGCTACATAGAATACCAGAGCGATCGAAGCAGCCGCACCGGGTACTCTGTACATAACGATCATGAAGATAACGATCATAATGAATCCGATAAGACCTGCGATAAGGCTGGTCTTTAAAGCGTCGCTTCCGAGCTGTGCGCCTTCTACATAGTAACGGAGTACGGAAAGCTCAAGGGGAAGGGCGCCGACTCTGATGGTCGTGGCAAGGATCTTCGCCTCGTCGTAGCTTTCCTGTCCGGAAATGGTAGCCTCACCGCCGGAGATAACAGTCTTTACGCGGGGAGCGCTGATAACTTCATTATCATATACGATAGCGATCAGGTTCTTGTAGAAGGAATCGGTTCCTTCCGCAGATCCGTAGTAAGGAGCGCAGTACGAAGTAGCGTCCTCGAATCTCTGTGCACCGGTCTCGTTAAGGCTGAGAACTACGATGTACTCGGTTCCGGTCAGCTGATCCTGGTAAACGTTGGGCTGTGCATCGGCAATGTATGCACCGTCTATAACAACGTCGCCCGCAGTGATGATCTCATCCATGCTGCGGAGCAGTCTGAACTTATACGCCTGCGCCTCGCTGTCGAAGTATCTCTCGATGTTCTGTGTGCCGTTCTCGCTCAGACCGTAAACAAAATAGATGTTTCCGGCATCGCCGAGTGTGGAAAGCACGTAATCCGCATCGGTAACGTTGGGGATAGAAACCGTGATACGGCTGTCACCCTCGGGATAAACCTGAGCTTCGGTCGAGAAACTCTCTGCACGCTTCTGCATCTTGTAGACCGTGTCTGAAAGCTCTGTCGAAGTAGGGTCTTCCTTTACAGACTGATAAGTGATGCTGACGCCGCCGGCAAGGTCAAGTCCGAGCTTGACGTTTTTGGCGCTCATCTTCTTGTCTGCACCGATTCCGAATATCGCAAGCAGCGTTGCGGCCGTGATAACTACAACCGCGATAAGCAGCTTAAGTATTCCTTTTCCTCTGTTCTTCATTTCTAAAAATCCTCCCAAATTTAGCATTCACCGCCCCTTTTCGGTCATAAGAGCGGTAAAAACAGCATTCAGTCAGATATTATATCATCACTGCCCCACCGTGTCAAAATGAAGAGTTATTTTTGCAAGAATTTTTTTGAAAATATATCGGTAAAAAACTTGCCTATTCTTTTCAAGTGTGATAATATTAATTTTAAAGAGCGATGTAGTTTTAAAAACCACATTACATAGAACATTAAGACATACTGTTTAGAAAATAAAAACTTTTGTCTTTCTTTTTTCAGGAGATCAGAAATATGAACAAGTACCTTATTTCCACAGATTCCACGGCGGATCTTTCCGCGGAGTATGTTAAGGAACACAATATTCCCGTACATCCGCTTTATTATTATGTGAACGGCGAGCAGTACGGCGCGGGCAAGGAGCTTCCCCTTAAGGAGTTCTTCGACGGAATGCGCAACGACGCGAAGGTTTCCACATCTGCCAGCACTCCCGAGGTCTGCAAGCAGCTCTTCGAGGAGCAGGTCAGCGCAGGCTACGACGTACTTCACCTCGGCTTCTCATCAGGTCTTTCATGCAGCTACCAGAGCGCATGCATCGCAGCTCAGGAAGTTATGGAGAACCATCCCGGATCGAGGATCGTCGTTATCGACACCCTCTGCGCTTCGGGCGGCCAGGGTCTTATGGTTTATTACGCTGTGAAGCTTAAGGAAGAGGGCAAGTCCCTCGACGAGGTCGCTCAGTGGGTTAACGATAATATCCAGCATCTCTGCCATCAGTTCACGGTAGACGATCTGAAGTACCTCTACAGGGGCGGACGTATCTCGAAGACGGTTCAGATACTCGGAACCCTGATCAATGTTAAGCCCGTGCTCCACGTAGACGAGGCAGGCAAGCTCGTTCCCGTCGGCAACGTACGCGGACGCAAGAAGTCGCTGAACGCTCTTATCGACAACATGGGCGCTCACATTGAAGGCTATAACAACGATACTGTCATGCTCACACACGGCGACTGCATCGAGGACGCTGAATATGTTGCGGCGCAGATCAAGGAGCGTTTCGGAGTGAAGGAAGTCATCATCAACTACCTCTCTCCTACCATCGGCTCACATGCGGGCCCCGGAACCATCGCCCTGTTCCACCTCGGCGATTCCCGCACCATCAAGTGACAACTACCTACCACTTCTTATAACAACTTAATTCCCCGGGAGGGACGACTGAGGCATAGGCCCGGCCGTCTCTTTTGGGTTATATGGGAGAAAATTAAAAAGCAGGGACCTCTAAAAGTCCCTGCCTTCTTTTTAATATATCATACTCTCAGCGAATTTACCTTCTCATGCTCCATTCTCCAGCGGATACATCTCATAAGGTACTTCTCGTAATCGGGGTTCTTGCACATGCCCTTGCCCTCGACATCGGATATCTTCGCAACATCCATGCCGTTGCAGGCGGTGGTCTTCATGACAATGTTCAGCGCCGGAACATCGGTGTCATTCGCGATGAATGTACCGATACCGAACGCTGTCTTCGCCCTTCCCTTGAAATATCTGTAAATATCGGTAGCGCGCTTGAAGTCCAGGCTGTCGCTGAACAGCAGCGTCTTGGTCATCGGATCGATGCCGAGGTCCTTATAGTGCGCGAGCATCTTCTCGCCCCATTCGTAGGGATCGCCGCTGTCGTGGCGTACGCCCGAGAAAAGCGTGGCGTAGGTCAGCTGGAAGTCCATCAGGAAGCAGTCGGTCGTGATCGCATCGGTAAGCGCGGTTCCGTTCAGCACGCCGTACTCCTTTACCCAGGCGTCGAGCGCGTACCAGTTGGAGTATGCGGGATTGTGCCTGTGATTGCCCTGGCCCACGCACATGATCCATTCATGCGCCATCGTGCCCACGGGAGTAACGTTATGCTTCTTTGCCAGATAAACGTTCGATGTACCTACAAAGAACGAATTCTTATATTCACCCTGGTGCTCCTTGAGCTTCAGCACCGCCATGGCCTGGGCCTCTCCCGAAAGCCTCCGGCGGAGTCCGAACTCACTGAATGAACCGAGCTCGTAGGTCCCGTCGAGCAGTCCTTCGATCTTTTTATCCAGTTTTTCCTCGAAGCTCGCCATCAGGTCCCGATAGTTGTAGGCCATGCGGAAATAAACCTCATTGACAATGGCCAGCGTCGGGATCTCGTACATCGAAGTGTTCAGCCATGTGCCTCTCGTCTCGATCGTCAGTCCGCAGGGTGCATCCGTTCCGAATGTGAAATCGTCGTATCTGGGCTTCCAGAGTCTTAAGAAATCCACATAGGATCCCTTGATCCAGCGGATATTGTTCAGATACTCGAGCTCGTCCTCCTTGAAGCGCAAATCGCAGTAAAGCCTGATCTGACGTTTGATCTCCTCGATCATCTCGGGCGTGAAATGCACGTCGGCGTTTCGGCACTTAAATGACCAGGTGGTCTTGTAGTCCGAAAACTGGTGATAAATGGCCTGCCCCATCGAAAACTTATAGGCGTCGGTCTCAAGTAAGCTTGTAATAATAGGATCCATTACAATTCCTTTCGTGTCTCAGTAATTCTCTGCATTTACCTCAAAATAGCTCTGAGGATGGTTGCATGTAGGACAAACTTCGGGAGCTTCGGTGCCCACTATGATGTGACCGCAGTTGCGGCACTCCCAGACCTTGACCTCGCTCTTTTTGAATACTTCCTGCATCTCGACATTTTTAAGAAGTGCACGGTAACGCTCCTCATGATGCTTTTCGATAGCCGCTACAAGGCGGAACTTTGCCGCAAGCTCGGGGAATCCCTCTTCTTCAGCGGTCTTTGCGAAGCCTTCGTACATATCGGTCCACTCATAATTCTCTCCGTCAGCTGCCGCGCCGAGATTCTCCGCGGTGGTTCCGATGCCGTTCAGTTCCTTGAACCAGAGCTTTGCATGTTCCTTTTCGTTATCCGCGGTCTTAAGGAAGAGCGCAGCGATCTGCTCGAAGCCGTCCTTCTTCGCCTTTGATGCGAAATAAGTGTACTTGTTGCGGGCCATGCTCTCTCCGGCAAATGCGGCCTCAAGGTTCTTCTCTGTCTGTGTTCCTGAGTAAGGGTTTTTACCTGCCATGATACTGTCCTCCTGTTTTTGTATTTTTCCAAAAACGCCTCCTTCCGGGAAGAGTTCCGGGGAAGAAGGCGCTATTCTCAAGGTATGTTCTCCTACGGAGAACCGACGCTGCTCATACTCGAGGTTTTGCCTCTTCGAGGCAAATTCCTCTGTTATTCGCAGGTCGATAATCGCGATTACTCCGAGTCTTACTTGTTTGCAGCTTGTACAGCCGTAATCGCGATGACCCCAACGATATCCTCTGCGAAGCAGCCTCTTGACAGATCGTTAACGGGAGCTGCGATACCCTGCATAACGGGGCCGTAAGCTTCTGCCTTAGCGAGTCTCTGTACGAGCTTGTAGCCGATATTGCCTGCATCGAGGTCAGGGAATACGAGAACGTTTGCCTTACCTGCAACGGGTGAATCGGGAGCCTTTGAAGCGCCTACCGAAGGAACGATCGCTGCGTCGAGCTGAAGCTCGCCGTCAAGCATAACGTCGGGATAGGTCTCCTTTGCGATCCTTGTAGCCTCAACAACCTTTGTAACATCGTCGTGCTTAGCCGATCCCTTTGAGGAATGTGAAAGCATTGCAACGCGTGCGCTCTTGCCGGTCAGCATCTCGAAGCTCTTTGCCGAAAGGCCTGCGATCTCAGCAAGCTGGTCGGGAGCGGGATTCTGGTTCAGTCCGCAGTCGGCGAATACGAATACGCCGTCCTCGCCGTACTCACAGTTCGGAACGATCATCAGGAAGAATGCCGATGCGCTCTTTACGCCGGGTGCGGTCTTAAGGATCTGCAGGCAGGGACGAAGGGTATTGGCTGTAGAGTGGCAAGCGCCGGATACAACGCCGTCGGCGTCGCCCATCTTAACCATCATAACAGCGAAGGTGGTGTAGTCTGTGGTAAGGCTCTGGAGCGCAAGCTCGGGAGTCATGCCCTTAGCCTGACGAAGCTCAACAAGCTTGTCAACATAAGCCTGAAGCTTCTCGGCTGTCTTGGGGTTGATAATGGTAGCGCCCGAAAGATCGAGGCCCTTGCCCAGATCCGCGATATCAGCGGGGTCTCCTAAAAGAACGATCTTCGCGTTGCCTTCCTTTAATGTGGTGGCAGCTGCCTCGAGAACTCTGCGGTCCTCAGCCTCGGGTAAAACGATGGTCTTAATGTTTTTTCTGGCACGAACCTTGATGTCATCAATAAAGCTCATTTTAATGTCCTCCGAATATTATTTGCTGATAACTTCCTTTGTTTCCCTGGCTATTACGAGCTCCTCGTTGGTAGGGATAACGAGGATCTTAACCTTTGAATCCGCTGCGGTGATGTCCTTAACCG
>CAMZAI010000041.1 GCA_947304065.1 uncultured Clostridia bacterium
CGTCTATGATCTTTCTGAGCGAATCATAAACCTTTGCCGAGAGCCTTGCTCTCATCACTCTGTCGTCAAACACCATTGAGCCGAATAGCTCGGGAACACCGATCTTACCCATAATCTCTTTCCTCTCTTTCGTATATTTTTAATGTTTTTACTTACCGCTTTCACCGTAATTGGAAAGGACTCTCGCCGAAGGATCCGTAACGTTGCAGCCTTCCCAGTTCTTGTTCGGCATCCAGAAATCAACTACCATTTCCGAATATCCGGGATAATATTTCTCGAAAATATCGCGATACAGCAGGGACTCCTTTGTAAAAGGTCTCGCATGTTCGTACTTCTTTACGCCTTCCTCGAACTCAGCGTCCGTATACTGCGCTTCAGCATATTCCACGAGGTCATCCTTAAGCGAATGTCCGACCGCATCGGAAAACGCCGCCTTTTCTCTCCAGAGAATGCTCTCCGGGATCAGCGCATCCTTTTCGAATGCATGTCTGAGCAGGTATTTGCCCTTACTGTAACGATTAAGTTTTTTCTCGGGATCTATCGCCATGCAGTACTCTACGAATTCCAGATCTCCGAAGGGAACGC
Organism: uncultured Clostridia bacterium; assembly: GCA_947304065.1. Classification (GTDB taxonomy): domain Bacteria; phylum Bacillota; class Clostridia; order Lachnospirales; family Lachnospiraceae; genus RUG11977. The sequence goes on from CAMZAI010000041.1 coordinate 586, forward strand.
GGGCCTCAAGAGAGTTCACGCTGATGCATCTGTCGGCGCGGAGCACATCGTACATATGCAGCTCCCTGATCCTCTTTTCCGCTTCCTTCTGGAACTCCTCCGCGTTCGGGGCGAAGTCCGTATATTTGTATCCGAAGATCTCGTCCGAGATCTCACCGGTCATTATTACCCTGATATCCGACTGCTCGTGGATCGCCTTGCAGACCAGATACATTCCGAGCGATGCGCGGATCGTCGTGATGTCGTAGGTTCCGAGCAGCTCTATTACTTTTTCGAGGGCTTCGAGGATGTCCTTCTTCGAAATGATCACCTCGTGGTGGTTTGAATGAATGTAATCGGCAACCTCTCTCGCGTACTTTAAGTCGATCGCGTCGATATCCATTCCGATCGCCCAGGTCTCAAGCGGTTTGTCGAGCATCTTTGCCGCGATACCGCATACCAAAGACGAATCAAGTCCGCCCGAAAGCAGGAAGCCTACCGGAGTATCGGAATCAAGTCTCTTCTTAACTCCCTCGGTCAGCAGATCGTGTATGTTCTTCGCGATCGTGTCCATGTCGTCGTGCTTAACCTCTTTGACTTCCGACATGTCGCGGTACTTTACGAACTCGCCGTCCTTGAAGTAATGTCCGGGAGGGAAAGGATATATCCTGTCGGTAAGTGCCGTCAGGTTCTTGGGCTCCGAAGCGAATATGTAGCTTCCGGCTTTGCTTCTGCCGTAGTAGAGAGGCCTGATGCCTATCGGATCCCTTGCCGCGATGTATGAACCGCTTTTTGTGTCATACATGATCAATGCATATTCGGCGTCGAGCATTTTAAACATCTCTGTTCCGTACTCTTTGTACAGCGCCGGAAGTATCTCGCAGTCGGAATCGCTGCCGAAGCTGTAGCCCTTCGCGATCAGCTCGTCTTTTAACGGTCTGAAGCCGTATATCTCGCCGTTGCATACAAGAATTGTTTCACAGAATTTGCCGGGACCGTGTTCGGTCAGCGGATCGTCGAACGCCGTTACCGATAAAGTTCTTTTCATTCCGTACAGGAAGGGCTGCATCCCCGCATCGGTAAGTCCCATGATCGACAGGCGGTTAAAGCCGAGCCAGCCGTTTCCTGTATTTATTACCCGGCTTGCATCGGGTCCTCTTGAATGAGTTTTTGAAAGTGCGGTCTTGACGGTTTCATATTTGACGTCCGTGCCGCAAAAACCAAAGATAGAACACATCTTTAAACGCCTCCTCTGCCTGTCCGGGTCGTTCCCGGATCCCTGAATAACAGGGAAAGGGCGCCTTGAAGATTATCTCCTCAAGACGCCCTTGTCTTTATAGGTCTGAAGTCTACACCACTGTTTTTGTGTTGTCAAGACGTTTTTTCAAGAAAATTTTTCGCGTTTCAGAATATCGTTGAAACCTTTATCGTGATCTCCTCGAGCACATCGAGCAGCACGCGGACCGTGTCGAGCGATGTAAATATCGTCACATTGTTCTCGATCGCGCAGCGGCGGATCTTCGCTCCGTCCTCAAAATGCACGCCCGAGAAAATGGCTCTGGTATTGATCACGTAGCTGACGTTTCCGCTCCTGATCGAGTCCAGGATATCCTCGCTGCCTTCGCTGAGCTTTTTCCTGATCCTGCAGCGGATGCCCGCGTTGCGCAGGTACTCGCCTGTAAGCGAGGTAGCCTCGATGTTGAAGCCCATGTCGTAGAATCTGCGTACGAGCGGGATTCCCTCGATCTTGTCCTCGTCGGCGAGGGATACGATGACCGTACCATAGTTAAGGAGCTTCAGTCCGGTAGCTATCAGGGCCTTGTACATCGCCCTGTGCATCTTCTCGTCATAACCGATAGCTTCGCCCGTCGATTTCATCTCGGGTGAGAGATATACGTCCATGCCCTTGAGCTTAGCGAACGAGAATGCGGGCGCCTTTACGCACCAGCGCTCGCGCTCCTTCGGATAGAGCTCGAAAATGCCCTGCTCCTTAAGGCTCACTCCGAGTATCGCAAGAGTCGCGATATCGGCGAGATGATAGCCCGTCGCCTTTGAAAGGAACGGAACGGTTCTCGACGAACGGGGATTTACCTCGATGATGTAAACATCCTCTTTTTCGTCGACGATGAACTGGATATTGAAGAGTCCGACAATGCCGATGCCGAGACCGAGCTGCTTCGTGTAGGTCAGGATCGTGCCCTTTACCTTGTCGGAGATACTGAAGGTCGGATATACGCTGATCGAGTCTCCCGAATGCACGCCGGTACGCTCTACGAGCTCCATGATGCCGGGCACGAATACGTCCCTGCCGTCGCAGATCGCGTCGACCTCGACCTCCTTGCCCATGATGTATTTGTCGACCAGGACGGGTTTGTCCACATCGACCTCAACCGCTGTCTTCAGGTAATGGCGCAGGTCGTTCTCCTTCGATACGATCTGCATCGCGCGTCCGCCCAGAACAAAGCTCGGGCGCACAAGCACGGGATATCCGATGCGCTCTGCCGCAGCCACGCCGTCCTCGATGCTGGTGACCGCCTCGCCGTTGGGCTGAGGGATATTGAGATCCTTTAATACCTTCTCAAAAGCGTCGCGGTTCTCGGCGCGCTCGATCGCGTCGCAGTCAGTACCGATGATCCTTACGCCGTGCTCCTTCAGGGGCTCGGCCAGATTGATCGCGGTCTGTCCTCCGAGTATCGCGATAACTCCGTCGGGCTGCTCGTAATCGATGATGTTCATTACATCCTCGACCGCGAGAGGCTCGAAATAGAGCTTGTCGCTCGTCGTGTAGTCTGTCGATACGGTCTCGGGGTTGTTGTTGATGATAATGGCCTCGTAGCCGTGCGCCTTGATCGTCATGACCGCGTGCACGGTGGAGTAGTCGAATTCCACGCCCTGTCCGATACGGATGGGCCCGGATCCGAGTACGATTATCTTCTTTTTGTCCGATTTCTGCGACTCGTTTTCCTGCTCGTAGGTCGAGTAGAAATACGGGATATAGCTCTCAAACTCCGATGCGCAGGAATCGATCATCTTGAATACGGGCCTGATATTTTCCGCCTTTCGGAGTTCGTAAATGTCACGCTCGCTCCTGCCCCAGAGAACGCCGATCTCCCTGTCGGAGAAGCCCATCTTCTTGGCCGCCTTCAGGTATTCGAGGTCTCCCTTGTGCGATGCGACTTCCTTCTCCATATTGACAATGTTCAGGAATTTGTTGATGAAGAAAGGATCGATGCCCGACAGTTTATGGATATCCTCTATGTCTGCACCCATGCGCAGCATCTGCGCGATCGCGTAGATACGGTCATCGGTGCCCGCGGTTATATACTCTCTTAATTCATCGAGAGTGTAATTGTCGAACTTCTTGTGATGCAGGTGGAATACGCCGATCTCGAGTGAGCGGATGGCCTTGAGCAGGCTCTCCTCCACGGTCCTTCCGACGCTCATTACCTCGCCGGTCGCCTTCATCTGGGTTCCGAGGCGGTTATTCGCGTCATTGAACTTATCGAACGGGAAGCGGGGCATCTTCGAAACCACATAGTCGAGCGCGGGTTCGAAGGATGCGGGCGTATTCGCGAGCATGATCTCGTCGAGATGCATGCCTACGCTGATCTTCGCCGAAACGCGCGCGATCGGATAACCGCTGGCCTTTGAAGCGAGCGCCGACGAACGCGAAACACGGGGATTTACTTCGATCAGGTAGTAGTCAAACGACTCCGGATCAAGCGCGAACTGCACGTTGCAGCCGCCTTCGATCTTCAGCGCACGGATGATCTTCAGCGCGCTGTCGCGGAGCATATGATATTCTTTATTGGTCAGTGTCTGCGAAGGGCATACTACGATCGAGTCGCCGGTGTGGATGCCGACGGGATCGATATTTTCCATATTGCAGACGGTTATCGCGGTATCGTTCGCATCGCGAATAACCTCATACTCTATCTCTTTGTAGCCCTTAACGCTGCGCTCGATGAGTACCTGATGTACGGGAGACATCTCAAGCGCGTTCTTCATGATCTCGCGGAATTCTTCTTCGTTGTAGGCAAAACCGCCTCCGGTGCCGCCCAAAGTGAACGCGGGGCGCAGTACGAGCGGATAGCCGATCTTCTCGGCCGCGTCAAGTCCTTCCTCCATGCTTTCCGCGATGATGGAAGGCAGGACGGGCTCGCCGAGGCTCATGCAGAGCTCCTTGAACAGCTCTCTGTCTTCGGCGCGCTCTATACTTTCGGTCCTCGTGCCGAGCAGCTCCACGCCGCACTCACGGAGGACTCCCTTTTTCTCAAGCTGGATCGCGAGGTTCAGTCCCGTCTGTCCTCCGATACCGGGGAGGATCGCGTCGGGACGCTCCATACGAATGATCTTTGCGAGGAATTCGAGATTGAGCGGCTCCATGTAAACCTTGTCCGCTATGGTCTCGTCTGTCATGATGGTCGCGGGATTCGAGTTGCAGAGGATTACCTTGTAGCCCTCCTCGCGAAGGGAAAGGCAGGCCTGCGTACCCGCGTAGTCAAATTCGGCGGCCTGGCCGATAACGATCGGGCCGGAGCCGATAACGAGTATTTTCTTAAGATCCGTTCTCTTAGGCATCAGCGTTTACCCCCTTTGACTCATTCATGATATTGATAAATTCATCAAACAGGTACGCGGAGTCCTGCGGTCCGGGAGCGCTCTCGGGATGGTACTGTACCGAGAATACCCTGTCTTTTTTACATTCGACTCCTTCGATCGTTTTGTCGAGGATATTTACATGTGTGACCTCAAGGCCCGTTCCCGCGAGGCTCTCTTCCTTTACAGCGTAGGAATGGTTCTGTGAAGTGATCTCTATCTTGCCGGTCTTTAAGTTCTTCACGGGGTGGTTGCCGCCGCGGTGACCGAATTTAAGCTTGTAGGTGTCCGCACCGTATGCCAGTGAAATGATCTGATGTCCGAGGCAAATGCCGAAGATCGGGACCTTGCCGATCAGCTGCCTGATCGTCGCTATCGTGGCGCCCGCATCCTGCGGATCTCCGGGGCCGTTGGAAATGAAGACTCCGTCGGGATTGAGGCTTAAGATATATTCCGCGCTGCTGTCCCACGGAACTACCGTGACCTTGCAGCCGCGTCTGGCCAGGCTTCTCGGGATATTGCGCTTCATTCCGCAATCGATGGCCACAACATGATTGCTCTGGAGAGGATACAGATCGCTGATCTTCGCCGTGCTCCAGTCGTAGGTCTCCTTTGTGCTGACCTGCGCCACGAAGTCCGTCTCGGGGTTCCATGCCTTAAGAGCCGCAACCGCGTCCTCCGTGGAAACCTCCGCATCAACAATATACGCCCTGCAGGTACCGAAATTACGAATATACCTGCCGAGCGTTCTTGTATCAATGCCATATACACCCACGATACCGAACTCTTTCATTACGTCCTCGAGGGTTCTTGTAAAACGGAAATTGGAAGGTTTGTCACAGTATTCCCTGACGATCAAACCGGAAACAGAAGGCCTCAGCGTTTCATAATCGTCATCGCACATACCGTAATTGCCGATAAGCGGATAAGTCATAACGACCGCCTGTCCCGTATAAGAAGGATCGGACACTATTTCCTGATAACCGACCATAGAAGTATTGAACACCAGCTCCACCATACGGTTTTCCGGTGATCCGAATCCGGTACCCACAAATTCGAGACCGTCTTCAAGCACGATTTTTTTGTTCATGCGATTCAGCTCCATTCGTCTCTTTCCCCGCCTCTTTTTCCTTTTCAATCTATGTTACACCAAAGAACAGAGCTTGTCACACTAAATGATTTTGTTTTTTCAACCAAAAAATTATAAAGGACGATTGACCTTTTCCGCAGGGAGATAGTGCGCGAGCGTACGCTCGAGGTCTTCGGGCTTCGTGGGCTTCGTGAGATAATCGTCAAAGCCCTCCGAAAGATACATCTCTCTCATGCCCTCTATCGCGTTCGCGGTAAGGGCTATAACGGGACTGTCAAATCCCGGATCCTCCTTAAGTCTGTGCAGCGTCTCGATTCCGTCCATACCCGGCATCATATGGTCGAGAAGGATCAGATCGTATTTGTTCTTCGAGCAGAGCTCAATGCCTTCCTTGCCGGAGAGCGCCTGCTCCACATTAATGCCTGTCTGCTTCAGGAGACCCTTTACGACCATGATGTTTACGGGAGAATCGTCGATCACGAGTATCGTCGCTTCAGGCGCGGTAAAGCTCGGCTCGTAGGCTTTCTTTTCCTCGCTGCCGCTCTCCGTGCCGGCTGCGTCTCCGACCTTGCCGGGTCCTGCGATCTCCTGGATGATATACGCGGTAAAGGTCGAGCCCTCGCCGTATGTACTCTCTACGTCTATCTTTCCGCCCATCATGTGGACCAGATTGTTCGAGATAGCGAGTCCGAGGCCCGTTCCTTCAATGCCCTTGTTTCGCGACATCTCAAAGCGCTCGAACTTGTTGAAGAGCTTCTCCATGTCCTCGGGTCTTATACCGATACCGGTGTCTTCAACCTCGAGTTTGAGCATCACGAAATGGTCGTGATCGGGCACAGGCGCGTCCGCATCGTCCGCAAAACCGACGCGCAGGGTAACAGAACCCTTCTCGGTATATTTAACGGCGTTGTTCATGATGTTGATCAGTACCTGACCGATCCTGTTCTCATCGCCGTGCAGATCGTTCGGGAGTTCGGGATCCATCTCAAGCTTAAGCTCAATATCCTTCTTTTTCGCCAGCTCTCCGATCTGGTTCGTGATATTTTTTATAAGATCCTTCAGGCTGTAATCCTCGTCGACAAGCTCGAGCTTGCCCGACTCTATCTTCGTGAAATCAAGTATATCATTGATGATGCTGAGCAGGTTGGTGCCCGCATGTTTGATATTTCCCGAGTATTCCTTTATATCGTCCTCGCTTGATTCACGGCTGATCATTTCGTTCATGCCTAAGATCGCGTTGATGGGAGTTCTGATCTCATGCGACATGTTCGCAAGGAAATTCGACTTCATCTCGCTGACATGCTGCGTGTATTTCTCCTCGTCCATGATGGCGATAACGTCCTTGATAAACGAGAACACGCCCGAGAACAGCATCAGATACAAACCGACGATGAGCGGATACGCATTGTGATTGTCGTAGGTGGTGACAAGCTGCACCGCCTGGAATATCGCCGACAGGAAAAGCGCGATGAATCCGGTCACAAGGAAGATGTAACCCTTTGCGCGGCGTTTTGCCACATCGATCACGATCGTGGCGATCATGGTGATCAGTACGATGATACCGGAGAGTCCTGTGTACAGCAGATTGTCCTGGTACGAACGCGTTCCGAAGAAGTGGCTGATCGTCACAAAAAAGTCGGAAACGACATAGAGCAGTCCCGCGGCCATCAGTATGCGCTCATGACGCCTGCCCTGCGCGTAATTCAGGCACAGAAGGAACAGGAACGGAATAGTCATTACCAGCATGTATTCCATCGGGCCGTCGACAAAATAGTTTCCGAAAACGATCTGATATAGGAATGAATCGAATATGAACCAGAGGGACAGCAGCATAACGCCGATCGCCAGATCCACGATATAGAACTTTCTCCTGAAGATAAAGTGCACAACAACAGTGATCACCGAGAACATCAGCGCAAGGATAAAGAGCACCGCGGCCGCAGCGAACTGGCCGCCGTCCTTTCTGAGCATATAGATGATCATGCCGATCTTGTCGCCGATAAGGACCGCATTGAAATTGGTATTGTCCTTGCCCTCATCGTAGCACTCAAGGACGATTGCCTGTCCGGCGTCACTCGCATGCAGGTTTACGAGCATGTAGTGGCTCTTTACATAACCGCCGGGAAGAGGATTGTCATCACTGCTGAAATCAAGGCGCAGTTCACCGTTAACATAGACGCGCATGCTCCTGTTCGTCAGGAAGCAGGCGTAAGAATTCTCATCCACGATGCCCGGAAGCCGGGAAGTCAGCGTGACAGTATCCCCGACGCCGATATCGAGCGAGCCGGGGAACTTTACATGTTTGGCCTCACCGTTTTGATCCGTATAAGACCATGTATTCGGGAAAACAGAACAGCTGCCTGTAAAATAACGTGTCGACTCTGTGAAAAACTGTCCGTAGATAAAGAAACAGAATATACATACCAGTATTACGCTGATACTTATCTGAACTATCTTGAACAGCAGCGACGGCGTCGGCTCACTGTTAACGTTAAACCTATCTTTCATATCCGCTCCTTCTGCGAACGCTTATCCGTTCTGCAGAATTCCCATCTCTACAAGTCTGCTGCGAAGCTCCTCCGATGTCCTGCTGAGGATACCGGTACCGCCCGCTTCTTCCCATTCCCTGATATTCTTCGTATAATCATCGATCAGGATATCGTTCCTGTCGTGTACAAAGGTCTTTTTCTCGGCACGTGAGACCGTGTGCACGATCACTCCTTCGGGCAGATACCTCTTTACCCAGGTATTCTTATCCTCGGCCGCCGTGTCAATGCCGCGCCGCGGCTTCGGAATGCCTGACAGGATCATGCAATGATCTTTATAAAGTGCATAAACTTCATCGAATATCTCAATGCTTCCGGGTATCGGTTCAAGGGCGTCATAGAAATGCGGATATTCGCGCATGGCCGCAAAGAGCACTTCATCGGTCTCCGATGTGGAATGCTCCTGATCGAGAGGCTCCAGATGAAGAAGCTCCTTCACGCCTCTCGCAAAATCGGACAGTACGCCGTCCATGTCAAAATAGATATAACCCTTTTCTTTTGCTTCACCCATATAATGCACCATTGCTATTCATGTTATGTGTATATCGTGTATCGATATCTGTTTTTATGTGTAAATCAACATAGATATAACATTTTAGCATTATTTTTTTGGTTTTGCAAGATATTTGTTACTATAATATTTTAATGTCTTCATACAGGCAGCGAAGCAGCTCTCCGACGCTCCAGGCCTGCGCATAGCAGCCGCGTCCGTTGTGCGGCGCGTCGCCGTCAAAGATCTCGCACACAGAACCTATGCAGTTCCCGAAAAGGTGCGCCTTTACGGGTTTGATGAGATCGGCGGCCTCGAAACGCGCGGTCTCGCCCGCTCCGTGCGTCTTTACATAAGCCGTGATGAATCCTCCGAGCAGAAAGCCCCACGCGGTGCCCTGATGATACGCGTGATCGCGTTTTTCAAGGCTTCCGAGATATATCGGATGATAATCGGGGTCGTCGGGATCGAGCGACCTGAGCCCGCATTCGGCGTAAAGCTTCTCCTGCACGATATCGACCACCCTGCGCTCCTGCTCCGGATCGAGCAGGGCAAACGGCAGCGAGACTGCATAAATCTGGTTCGGACGGATGCGGGGATCCGATCCGTGCCCGGCTGCCCTGTTGAACGCCTCAGCGAGTCTGTCACCTTCTTCGGTAAGTTCCCTCTTCTCGGGAATGCTGTCAGCGTCGCAGTCGATCACATCAAACAGATATCCGCCGTCTTCGAACCAGAAGCGCTCGCGGAAGCTCTGTTTTACCCTGTCTGCAAGAGCACCGTATTCCGCAGCGTCGGGATCACCGTAATCCGACGCCAGCTTTTCCGCTATTTTCAGTGCATTGTACCAGAGCGCGTTGATCTCGACGGGCTTGCCGTGTCTTGGAGTTGCAACCCAGTCGCCCACACGGACATCCATCCATGTCACCTGGTCAAACCCTCCGCCGGCCCTGACCAGACCGTCGGTATCCATACCTATCGAGAAATGCGTGCCGTTCTTATATCCGTTTATGATCTGTTTCAGGCAGGGCCATATCTCGCGCTTTACGAATTCGCGGGCCGAAGCGGATTCATTTTCGTCGGAAGCAGTATACTCCAGATATTTGTATACCGCGTAAAAATACCACAGCGACGCGTCTGCCGTATTGTAGAGCGGCTCCTGCCCGTCGTCGGGGAACATGTTCGGGACCAGACCGTCCTTTACATACTGCGCGAAGGTCGCAAGGATCGCCCTTGCGTCATCAAATCTGCCTGTAACGAGCGTAAGGCCCGTAAACGCGATCATTGTGTCCCTTCCCCAGTCGGTAAACCACGGAAGGCCCGCAAGGACCGTAGAAAGCCCCGTAGAGCTCCTGTATGCAATGAAATTGTCGGCCGCCTGCACCAGCGCTTCGAACAGCATCCTGTCAGAAACATCCGCGGGACTGCTTAAGATATGCTTATGCCCCGGAAATGCTTCCGCATCGCGGCACGCGCGGTCTGCCAGCTCGCCGGCGCGCTCCCTGGCATTGTTTATGATCTCCTGCGCTTCGGCAGCGGTATCGGCGTCCTCCGGCTTTCCGGAAGCTGCGGCTGTTTCGCTGTCGGCCGTGATCACATCGCAGATACAACCCAAGACCTTGCTCTCGCCCGTGCCTACCTCGAGCACGATGTCATAAGGCTTAAATGCGCAATCCAGCCCCTCGGCCTCATTGTCTGTCTCGGTCTTGAGGCATATCCCGATATCGTATTTCTCGGTTCTCTCCTGAACCTTACCGCGGCTGAAAGCAAATTTAACCTGCGCCTTCTGCGGCGCATCGGGCACAACGGTTACCGTCCCTCCGCTCTCTTCGCTGCAGCTAAGCTTCGCGCAGCTCTCCGGCAGCACCGCACATACCGTTTCCCCCGTATGAGGCGTGCTGTGCTCCCTCCAGTTAAACAGCGGCGTCACGATAAACTTCGCGGCGTCTCCGAGGTTCTCTATTCTGTAGAGGATCGCGCATTTATTCTCTCCGTATCCGAGCGCGACGGTCTTGCGTATGCGGAGGCTCCCCACTTCATAGCGGAAGGTTACTGCGCCGTCGCTTAAGAAAGACTTCATGTAAAGATTCCCCTCACATGCAGTCTCCCTGCCGTCTTTCATATGAACCGACGCCGAAAGTTCGGTTATGCAGTCGTTTGCGATCACACGCTCCTCGGTCTTTGTAAGCGCTATATATCTCTCCACGGGAGGATGAAGGCTCGCTATCAGATAGCCCTGATGTGTCCTGTTCAGAGCGCCTGTTACCGAGCCTCCCGCATATCCTCCGATTCCGTTCGTCAATACCCATTCACGGCGAAGATCCGCCTCGAGCGGACCTCCGCCGGCAATCTCAAATCCGACCATTATCTGATTTCCTTTACCTCGTAATCCTGCGCTTCAACAGCCTGCTTTAATACCTCATCCTCTACGAGCTCCGAAAGCAGTACTCTCGCAGTTCCGGCGTCATGGCTCACATCGGCCGACACAACTCCGGGAATGGCTTCGAGCGCCTTCTTTACCCTTGCCTCGCAGTGACTGCACATCATGCCTTCGATATACATTGTCTTCATGTTCTTCTCTTCCTTTCCGCCTTCAGGCTGCTTATTCTCCTGCCGTGCACGCTTTATCGGTTTGTCCTTCGATGAGTCGAATACCTTGAACAGATTGAGTCTCAGGGCGTTTGTAACCACGCAGAAGCTCGAAAGACTCATCGCCGCGGCGCCGAACATCGGGTTCATGCTCCAGCCGAACAGTTTTATATATGCACCCGCAGCGAGCGGGATGCCGATCACATTGTAAATAAATGCCCAGAACAGGTTCTCGTGTATATTGCGCAGAGTCGCCCTGCCGAGCCTGATCGCGGCGGGAACGCTCCTCAACGAATCCTTCATCAGGACAATGTCCGCAGCGTCTATCGCAATATCGCTGCCTGCTCCGACCGCTATGCCGATATCGGCTCTGGTGAGAGCCGGCGCATCGTTGATGCCGTCGCCTACCATCGCTACTTTGCCCTGCTCCGCAAGAGACTTTATCACATCTTCCTTGCCGCCGGGCAGGACTCCCGCGATCACGCGGTCCACTCCGGCACGTTTTCCGATAGCATTGGCTGTGCGCTCGTTATCTCCCGTAAGCATCACGACTTCCACGCCCTGCTTCTTAAGCTCCGCAACTGCCTCCGCAGCGTCGGCCTTCAGCTCGTCGGCTACGCAGATAATGCCGAGCAGCCTGCTGCCGCCTTCGCTCTTCTCGGCGAAATAGAGCGGCGTCTTGCCCTCGCTCGCGTAGCGCTCGCCTGCTGCCTGCAGGTCCGCAGAAAGATTACCGATCAGTTTTAAGTTGCCTCCGAGTATCTTCCTGCCTTCAGTCACGCCCTCGACTCCGCTTCCGGCAAGAGTCTTAAAATCGGTCACTGCGGCAGGCTCAACGCCCTTCGCGGCACCGTATTCCACAACAGCCTTTGCGAGCGGATGCTCACTCATATATTCGATACCGCAGGCAATGCGCAGAAACTCGTTTTCGCCGACACCCGCAGCGGGTACCACATCTGTCACCGCAGGCTTGCCTGTCGTGATCGTTCCGGTCTTATCAAGAGCAACGATCTCGGTCCGCCCGGCAGCCTCCAGAGCCGCCGCGGTCTTATACAGAATACCGTTCTTCGCGCCCATACCGTTTCCGACCATTATCGCAACGGGAGTCGCAAGTCCCAGCGCGCACGGGCAGCTGATCACGAGTACGGATATCGCGCGGGCGAGTGAGAATCCCACTTCGGCGCCCGTTATCATCCATATCGCGAATGTCACTGCGGCTACAGCGATGACTGCAGGAACGAATACTCCGGAAACCTTATCCGCCACCTTCGCGATCGGCGCTTTTGTCGCCGCCGCATCGCTCACCATGCGTATGATTTGCGAAAGCGTCGTGTCTTCTCCGACTCTGGTCGCGCGGCATTTTACAAAGCCCGACTGATTTATAGTTGCCGCAGAAACGTTATTGCCGACTTCTTTATCAACCGGAATGCTCTCTCCGGTGAGCGCCGCCTCATTGACCGCGCAGGTGCCTTCGGTCACCACTCCGTCGACCGGGATGCTCTCTCCGGACCTTACGACAAAGATATCTCCGATCACCACCTCGGCCACCGGGATCTTAATCTCCGCGCCGTTCCGCTCCACCGCAGCGGTCTTCGGGGCCAGCCTCATCAGGCCTTTCAGCGCATCGGTCGTCTTGCCTTTCGACCGGGCTTCAAGCATTTTTCCGACCGAGATCAGCACGAGTATCATGGCCGCGGACTCAAAATAGAACTCGTCCATATAGCCCATGACGGCTTCCGCGTCGCCTCTCGTCTGAGCGGCTGTCATAAGGAAAAGCATCCAGGTACTGTAGACGAACGACGCCGACGAACCCAGCGCCACGAGCGTGTCCATGTTCGGAGCGCCGTGCAGCAGGCCTTTAAAACCGACCGTAAAGAACTTGCCGTTAATTATCATGACGATCGCGGCAAGCAGGAGTTCTACAAGCCCCATCGCCACGTGATTGCCGTCAAACCATGAGGGGATCGGCCATCCCCACATCATATGTCCCATCGAGAAATACATGAGTACGAGAACAAAACCCGCAGACCAGATAAGTCTTCTGCGGATCGCAGGGGTTTCTTTATCCTCGAGGGCTTCAAGCTCCGCATTCGCATCGAAGGAAGCGTTTTTGCGCGCTCCGTGCGCAGCAGAACCGCCTTCCGCATTGTCACCCGCCGTCTTGAGAGCGGCTCCGTAGCCGGCGTCCACGACAGCCTTGATGATCGCGGCGGGGTCTGCGCTGCCCTCGACGCCCATTGAATTGGTAAGAAGGCTGACGGAGCAGCTTTCCACTCCGTCAACCTTGCTTACGGCCTTTTCGACTCTTGCCTGGCATGCGGCACAGCTCATGCCCGTAACAGTGTATTTCTCCATTTATACTCCGTATCAAACTGCTTATTCGTATAACTTCTCCATCTCGTCGAGCAGCTCATCGAACAGCTTAAGACCCGCATTGATGGGCTCCGCGGTCGACATATCCACGCCGGCGATCTTTAAGAGCTCGATCGGAGGCTTCGAGCAGCCGCCCGAAAGAAACTTCTTGTAATCCTCAACAGCGGGTGCACCGAGGCTTAAGATGCGCTCAGCAAGAGCAACCGCCGCAGAGAAGCCGGTAGCGTACTGGTAAACGTAGAAATTGTAGTAAAAATGAGGAATTCTCGCCCACTCCATTGCAATGTCCTCATCTACGCACATATCGTCGCCGAAATAGAGCTTATTGAGATCGTAATAAACCTTCTTCAGGGATTCGGGAGTCAGCGGCTCACCCTTTTCAGCCATCTCATGTGTCTTCAGCTCAAACTCAGCAAACATAGTCTGACGGTAAACCGTGCTCTTGAAGCTGTCGAGGAAATGGTTGATCAGATAAGCTCTCTGGGCCTTGTCCGTGGTCTTTGAGAGCAGATGCTTAACAAGCAGCACCTCGTTGCAGGTCGAGGCAACCTCGGCCACGAAGATCACGTAATCCGCGTCAACATAGTTCTGGTTCTTGAACGAATGATACGAATGCAGGGCGTGTCCCATCTCATGCGCCAGCGTGAACATGCTGTCGAGCGTACCCGAATGATTTAAGAGCACGAAAGGATGTGTTCCGGGGATGCCTGCCGAATATGCGCCGCTGCGCTTGCCTTCATTCTCATAAACGTCGATCCAGCGATTGTCAAAGCCCTCCTTGAGGATCGCGCGGTAATCGTCGCCGAGAGGAGCAAGAGCCTCATAAACGGTCTTCTTTGCCTCTTCGAACGGGATCTTTACATCCACGTCCTTTACGAGCGGAACGGCATTATCGTACATATGCAGCTCATCGACGCCGAGCAGCTTCTTGCGCAGACGCACGTATCTGTACATCTTGTCCATGTTCTGATGAACGGCTTCGATCAGATTGAAATAAACCTCCTTGGGCACATTGTTGCGGTCAACCGCAGCCTCAAGGCAGGAATTGTATTTGCGCGCCCTTGCCGAGAAAATATGCGACTTTACCTGGCCGCTGTAAGTAGCTGCCAGAGTGTTCTTAAAGCTTGCGTAGGTATCGTACATGGCCTTGAAGGCTTCCTTGCGCACGCGTCTGTCCTGACTCTCGAGGAACGGGATGTAGCGGCCGTGGGTAAGTCTTACCTTCTCGCCGTTCTCATCCGTGATCTCGGGGAACACAAGGTCCGCATTATTGAACATAGAAAATGCATTCCCAGGGATTCCGGTGATCTCGCCGGCGGAAGCAAGGAGCTTCTCCATCTCGGGGCTCAGCATATGCGCCTTGAAGCGCAGCTTCTCATTCAGTGCTCTTCTGTAGTACTCAAGCTCGGGCTTTTCAGCGCAGAACTTGTCGATTGAACCGTCGGGCAGGCTGAGCAGCTCGGGATCGATGAACGACAGCTTCTCCGAGATCTGCACAAACTTTGTCCTCGCGGTCATGATCAGCTTCTGATTCTCCGCATTGCCGGTATCGACATCCGAAACTCTCGCTGCATATCCGAATACCCTGTTCGCGATGTAATCGATCTCTTCCTCAATCTTTGCAGCCGCATAAACATTCTCCGCGGTATTAAGCTTTCCCTCGTAGCCTGCGAGCTCTTCCGCAAGCTTCTCCGCCTTCGCGAGATCCGCCTCCCAGTCCGCCAGAGTCGGATAAATATCTTCGACTTTCCAGGTAT
>CAMZAI010000042.1 GCA_947304065.1 uncultured Clostridia bacterium
GATTCCCTTTTCTCCTGCTTTCTCTACGCCGCCTTCAAGTCTTTCCCACTGATTCGCGGTGAGATCGATCTGTCTGGACTGCATTCTCATGCTTGCGTGCTTTGAGAATTTAAGCTCTGAACCTGCGCTTGTCCTCTCGTTGAGTATCTGCTCGAAGGACTTGCCCTGCAATGACGCTGCGCTTGAAGACTTTTCGGAGTTCTTCAGCTGTTCGGTCATCTGCTGGATCGAAGGGAAATTATTAATTCTGTTTGCAGGCATCTTGTTCCCTCCTCTTAAGAGTTATGCTTCTCCGGCCGTTGAGTTGTAAACAGTGATCGTAAGTTTATCGTTTACTGTTGTGTAAAGTGAATTGTTAAATACTATCGAAGCATTGTATTCGCCGTTCGGAAGATCGGCAAATGCTTCCTTGCTGATCGTCACCTTGCTGTCGCGCTGAGTGAGATACGAGCTGTCGATCGGCTGTCCTCCGATAACTACTGCCACATCAGAGGCCTTGTATTCGTTCTTTCCGTAATCTACTTCGAAAGTCAGATCCTCGGGTACCTTTGCGTTGTACTTGAAGTCGTACTCCGTGTCAACCCTCGGGATGTTCTGTTCGATGTAGTAGCTGTCATTGACTACGGTGTAAATGTCTTTGTAGTCGTAAACCGTTCCGTTTACGGAGAGCTGGATATTTCCTCCGGCCATATTGACAAAGTCGATTACGCCTTCGGGATAAGTTGTCTTGCCGTTCGAGTCCGTGATCTCGAATATCGCGTATTTTCCGACAAGTGTGAGTGCCTGTGCCTTCTCCGATTCCGATGAGAGGTTCTGGAGCTGTTCAAGCTGTGAGAACTGTGCGAGCTGTGAAACATACTCGGTATCGGTGCTGGGCTCGAGAGGATCCTGATTCTGCATCTGGCATACCAGAAGCTGAAGGAATGCTTCCTTTCCGAGCTCGTTGTTCTTTGTCTTGTCGGTGCCTGTTGTTTCGGGTGAAGCAGCGTAGTTTAAAACTCCGTTTGTTACATCGGCCACAAGACCGGTTGAATTAGTGGTCATTTCTTATCTCCGTTCTTTTTGTTTAAGCTACGTATGTTACCGTGCTTCCCGTCTGTTCCATCATTTCCTGTCTGATACGCTCGGCTTCGGCTTCTTCTGCCGAAAGATCGTTTCCGATTCCAGAAATGCCCTTTGTGCGGTGCTTTCCGCCTTCGTTTGCTTCCTGGTATCCGTCGGACTCGGCGTTCTTGCTGTCCGCGAATGTGTAAGCAGCAACCGTGACTTCGATCGCTTCCACTCTCACGCCCTGTGCCTCGATGTTCTCTTTGAGGATCTGGAGCTGTGATTCGAGAGCTTCCTTCGAGATTTCGTTCTGCGTTGTGATCTGTGCGGTCATCACTCCGTCCTTCGAGGTGATGTTCAGATTTACCTTTCCGAGACTCTCGGGGTTAAGGCTCATCTCAAGTCTTGTGTTCTCGGGGCTGATCTCAACTTTAACCGCTTCGGTCAGCTGATAGACAATGTCTCTTGCCGAGATCCTGCCTTCAAGACCGGTAAGCTCTAAGTTGTCGACCTTCATCGCATCCTCAAGACCTTTTACGAAGCTCTCTGCGGGGCTTACGTTTGTCTGCACGGGCTTTTCGTTCTTAGCCGATGCCTTGGTCTCGCGAACCGTTTCAGCCTTCGAGCCGTCGTTCTGTCCGCTCATTTCGTCGCTGTTATCGGAACCGCTCTTTTCAAAGCCTTTTTTCTCGACCTCTACAGTGAAGCCTTCGTTCCTGTCTTCGGGTATCTCTTCGGTTTCATCGGCGATCTCTTTTGTGAAGCCGGGCTTTATAAGTCCCTTCTCATCGATAACGCCCTTTGCCTGAAGCACTTCCCTGAATTCTTCGCTGCCTGTCAGCTCTGTGAATTCTTCAGAAGTCATTCCCGCGTCCTCAAGTACCTTTCCGATCAGCTCCTTGATCTCGTTAAAAGCATCGAGCATGTCGTTGTCAACGAGCATATCCGAGATATCGGTGCTTCCGTTGAGACTGAGGATCAGCTTTGCGATCGAATTGTTGTCCGTAAGATCTTCGGGGATCATCTGCAGCTCATTCATCTTTGTCTCGAGTTCCTCCATCGAGGTCTCAAGGATGTTTGAGATCTGAGCGATCAGTGTGTTTAAGATCTCCAGGATCCGGTCGAGTGTTCCGGGATCGATCTCATCGGTGATGTCCTCCGAGCCTTCGATCTGTGCTCCGGTGATCTCGGTGTCCCCCGCCGTAAGCTCTTCTTTCGAAGGGATATCGGTCTTTCCGGTCTCACTTACCTGAGCTGTGTCCGCCGCCTTTGTGTTTTCGTTTCCCAAAGACGCGGTGTCCTTTGCTTTCTGCTCATTCGTCGCATTGGCTTTGACCTGTTCCTTACTGTATTCAGTTTTGTTGGTTCCCGGTTCCGTTATCGCTTCGTCTTTTGCCTGTGCACCGTATCCTGCCGAAACAGAATCGAGCCTGGTCCTGAACGATTCTTTAACGTTCTTTACGCTTACCTGGGAAACCTGCGTAACCTTGACCGATACAAAGGAACCTGTCGCGCCCTGCAGAGCAGCAACATTAATTCCTGTTGCAGTCATTAATGTCCTCCTTTCACTCCTTTTTTTGTCGGGGCATCTTTCCGCCCCACTATACTATATATCGGCTTATATGGTGGAAGACATTACAACAAACTGTGTTTTTTTTCAATTTTTTTCAAAAAAGATACCCGCCCCGCGAATCATACCGCGGAGCGGGCAAAAATCTTATTGATTCTGCAAAAGTCTGGACTGCAGGTCCTCGTACCAGGCCTCATCCATATCGTGCATGGTCTGAACGATACGGGCCACAAAAAGCGTATCCATCTTATCCATGATGGCCGCGGCTTCGTCTACCTTCAGGCAAAGAAGTATCTTACATGAATACTCTACGTCCGCGGTCATTTCTTCGAGAGCCTTCGCGGCGTTGCCGGGCTTCATGGTCTTTAAGATATTTGCCTTCTGCTTGATCGCGTCGTCGTACGCGAGCTGCTCGAGCACCTGTCTGTAGATCTCGGCGGCCGTCTCGGGATTGATCTCTTCGTAATACTTTTTATATTCCTCGATATCGGGCGCCTGTGAATTGTAAACGACATTTATATCGAATCTGCGGACCCTTTCCTCAAAGGCCTCGTATTCGTCTTCAAATACACGCAGCCTGTCGACCTCGGCCTGCAGTTCAAGGATTTTCCTTGCGTATGTGCCGTTCTCGTCCTCGAGCGCATCGACCTTTGCCTCGAGTTCCTTGATGACCTCCACGGCTTCCTTGATGTTCTTGTAGGGATAATTCTCCTCGTTGATCAGGACATCGTCGGGCACGTCCGGCAGGATCAGGTTCAGTATCGGGACATCCTTAATAAGCGGTCTGAGAGCCGTTCCCATACCGCCGACGTCCATCTTTACAAGAAGCGCAAAAATGGCGAGCCACACGATAATGATCAGAATGACCATCAGGCCCGTTCCTATTTTGCTTATTACGCTCTCTTCATCCGGATTGGCCGGAGCGTCGTTTTTGTTCTTCTTAGCCATAATATTCCTGCCTTATGTTTTATTCCGATCCGGTGACGTGCATCTGTCCGGAACGGGGATTTGCCGGTTCTTCTTCCTCAGGCTCAGCGGTGCTGTGCCTGTAGCTTACCAGCTCGTCTACCTGCTTTCGTTCCTCGTTGTTGTATTCCTGCAGATATTCGGCGAAGCGTTTTTCACGCAGTTTCTCGATCGTTTTGCGCTCCATTACGACCGTATTGAGTCGCGTACGCATGAGCTCGAGCTGTTTTTCAGCGCGCTTTACCATCATCTCCTGGCTGCTCAGCTGCTCATCGATTATATCGATCGCGTCGGAGCAACGTGCGATCTCTGTCACGTCGAGGTCGCCGTTCACCAGCCTCTCAAGCTTCTCCCGGTACTCCTGCTTGCGCGCGAGTATCTCGTCGCGCTTGTTCTCCTCGGCCGTGAGCCTTGCTCTTGCGATACCGAAATTGATCTTGGCCTGTCCTTCGAGCTTTTCCTTGATCTCTAGGACGCCCTGCAGATCAAAACTAAACTTCTTCATTCGATCAGCCCCAATCAGCCTTCTTCATTCTCAAAGATCGCCCGAAGATCCGCGAGCGTTTCCTCAAATGTAAATTTGTCGCTCGTGTCCTGCATCAGGAACGCGTTTACCTCGTCGATCTTGGAGATTGCGTAGTCAATGTTCTTATTCGCGCCGGCCTTGTAAGCACCGATATTGATAAGGTCCTCCGACTCGTTGTAAGTGGCCATTATCATCTTGAGCTTCGACGCGAGCTTCTTCTGTTCGGGTGTAACGATGGCGCTCATTACACGGGAAATGCTCGACAGGATGTCGATGGCCGGATAATGTCCCTTCGCGCCGAGACTTCTCGACAGGATGATGTGTCCGTCCAGTACGCCTCGAGCGGTATCGGTGATCGGTTCGTTGAAATCGTCACCGTCTACGAGTACCGTATAAAGTCCGGTGATTGAGCCCTTATCAGACTTGCCCGCACGCTCCAGGAGCTTGGGCATCTCGGTGTAAACGCTCGGCGGATAGCCTCGGGATACGGGCGGTTCTCCCGCCGCCAGCCCGATCTCACGCTGCGCCATCGAGAAACGCGTGAGCGAGTCCATCATCAGCAGTACATCTTTTCCCATGTCGCGGAAATACTCCGCGATCGCGGTAGCGGTCTTCGCCGCCTTTTTACGGGTGAGCGCGGGTTTGTCCGAAGTCGCGATGACAACCACGGATCTCGACATACCTTCTTCACCGAGGTCGCGTTCGATGAACTCTCTAACCTCACGGCCACGCTCTCCTATCAGTGCGATAACATTTATATCGGCTTTTGTGTTTCGTGCGAACATACCGAGCAGCGTCGATTTACCAACGCCGGAGCCGGCGAATATTCCGATACGCTGTCCCTTGCCGATCGTGAGCAGACCGTCAACGGCCTTTACTCCGAGCGTCAGGGGTTCGTTGATCATCTCACGTGTGAGCGGATCGGGCGGATCGGCCTCCGCGGGATAAGTGACCGCGGTACGGAGCTCCGAGCCGTCCATCGGCTCTCCGAGTCCGTCCAGCTTCATTCCGAGAAGCTTCTGCCCCACTTTTACGCTGAATTTCGCGCCGGTGTTCATTACCGTGCTTCCGACTCCGATACCCGAGATATCCTCGTACGGCATCAGGATAACGTAGTCGTCCTTGAAGCCGATGACCTCGCAGAGCGCGGTTACGGTATGATCCTTCGAAGTGACCACGCACATATCCTCGAGCACGACGTCAGGGCCCTGCGATTCGATCGTAAGGCCTACGACTCTGGTCACGCGCCCGAGCTCTTTTACATAATTCTTCTCCAGCAGAGAATCATATTTCTGAGTATCGACCATGTTTATTCCTTTTCGGCGAGCAGTCTGATATCCTCGATAAGGCTCATCAGCTGTCCGTCCAGACTGCAGTCATATATCCTCGATTCCGTCTCGATCATGCACTGGTTCCTCTCGAGCAGCTTATCGGCGACGACCTCGAGCTGCGCGCCTTCGGAGAGATAACCGCGGATTGCGTCCTTCGAATACGAAACTACCGGGAAATCGGCCTCGGAGACACGCACGATAAAGTTCTCGTTGCCGTGCTTGTCCTTTAACGCATTGTCGATAAGATGCAGGATGATCTCCTTCTTGTCGTCCGCGTAGATTCCGGTCAGCTTTTGGATATACTTGATAACTATTTCGACAAAAGCAGGCTCCAATTCATCCACCTGCTTCTCATATTCTTCTCTGTATTGATTTTTGATCTGCTCAAGCTCCTCGCGGGTGCGGGCGTTCTCCTCCTCAGCCTGCTGCCTGCCCTGCTCGAGACCCTCGGCCCTGGCCTGTTCCATGGCCTCGTTAATGCGGTCTTCCGCCTTCTGTTCGGCGTCCTCGACGATCAGTGTGGCCTGCGCGTTCGCATCATCGATCATCTGAGCAACCTTTTTCTCAGTCTCGGCGATCTTTGCCTCGGTCTCCTCAAGCTCCTTTTTCTTCTCGCGAAGCCTCGATTCAACCTCCATGATCCCGGCTTCTTCACGCGTCGCGCCTCCGTCGGTCTCATAGCTCTCATCGGCGACATATACCTGCTCGGTAGGGATCCCGGGCTCAAAATCCACATCCTCGGTCGTGAGGACATGTCCCTCGCTGAGCTTCTGCGAGAGCTCCTGGAAATCAACCTTTCTGTTCGAGTTGATATTCTCGAGATATTGGTCCAGAGCCTTGTTCTGCATCTCTTCCGCTCTCGCGTTCATGTCGATATTGCGGATATCCTCGCTGTAGGCGATCTGACTGGCTTTGATAAGATTAGACAACTATATCGTCACCTCCGCCTCGTGAAATGATGATCTCACCGGTATCCTCGAGCTTACGTATGATATTAACGATCTTCTGCTGCGATTCTTCAACATCCTTCATACGAACAGGACCCATGTATTCCATGTCTTCCTTGATCATGTCAACAAGACGCGAGGACATGTTCCTGAAGATAGCTTCCTGAACATTCTCCACGGAGCCCTTAAGGGCAACCGCAAGGTCGGAGTTCTCAACCTCACGCAGCACGCGCTGGATGGACTTGTCGTCGAGGAGCAGGATATCTTCGAATACGAACATCTTCTTTCTGATCTCGTCGGCCAGCTCGGGTTCTTCGATCTCGAGGGTTTCGAGGATGTGCTTCTCCGTCGCACGGTCTACGGTATTCAATATCTCTACTACAGCGTCTACGCCGCCGGCGATAGTGAAGTCCTGATTTGCAAGGCTGGCAAGCTTCTTCTCGAGCACTCTCTCAACCTCCTGGATGACATCGGGCGATGTTCTGTCCATCATGGCGATACGCTTTGCAACGTCAGCCTGCTTGTCCGGAGGCAATGCACCGATGATCTGTGCCGACTGCGATGAAGCGAGATATGAAAGGATAAGGGCAATGGTCTGCGGATGCTCGTCCTGAATGAAGTTTAACAGCTGTGAAGGATCGACCTTACGCACAAACTCGAAGGGACGTACCTGCAGCGATGCTGTAAGTCTTCCGATAACGTCGACGGCGCGGTCGTTTCCGAGTGCCTTTTCGAGGAGTTCCTTCGCGTATCCGATACCGCCCTCAGCAATGTACTGCTGGGCGAGACAGAGCTGGTAGAACTCGTCGATCACGGCGTCCTTTGTCTCCTGGTCCACGCTCTTGGTGTTCGCGATCTCAAGTGTGAGCGCCTCGATCTCCTCTTCCTTCAAATGCTCGAAAAGCTTTGAAGAACGTTCGGGTCCGAGCGCGATCATGAGGATCGCGGACTTCTGCACGCCGTTATATTCATCAAGTGATTTGGCAGGGCTTGAACTGTTTGCCATTTTAGAGTCCTCCGCAGGTTACTGTCGTTGCATTATTCCCAACCGTCGTCCCTCAGCCAGTTGCGCAGAAGTGCGGCAACGGCTTCGGGATTCTCGTCGATGTATTTCTCAATAAGCTTTCTGGTCTCGGATTTTTCACCGAATTCGATATCTTCAAGGCTCTGATTGTCCTTGGTGGTAGCAAGGAGTCTTTCAACCGAAAGTTCGGGCTCGGTCTCCACAACCTCTTCGGGCTGCATCGCTCTGAATACCACGAACAGGAGCAGGCCGATGATCAGCAGCGCGAGCAGGATCTCAAGATACATCGAAACATTGGCCTCTTTTACCTCGCTTGCGATGTAATTGGGGATCTCGTACGCGGTGATCGAGATATTTGCCACGGGAATACCGGAAGCGTCGGAGAAAAGCTGACGGAGCACCTCTATCCTCTCGGCTTCGGTACCGGCGTCGAGAGCTACGCGGCCGCCGTTATCCTGTGTAGCATTCGCAACATATTCTTCGAAGGTCGTTCCTTCAAGAAGTCCGAGCGCTGTAAGCTCTTCCTCAGTGTGCTCAACGATCCTGGTCAGCGTAATGCCGAGCGAGGACTGCGCGTTGTTGATAACGCCCCATTCCTTCTGCGTCTCGGTAACACGCTCGCTGGGCATGTACTTGATGTCGAGCTCGTCATATGAGCTGTTTCCGGAATTCTGTGTGGAGATATAATAATCCGTCTCATCGTTCGAATCGGTTCCGGGGATGTCTCCCGAGGCTCCGGTGGTCTCCGACGAGATCTTCTTGTAGGATGAATAAAGTCCCTGCTCGAGGCCCTCTCCCGCCAGATACTCCGTATAGAGGATCGAGGTCTTATCGCAGTTTACATCGAGCGAAGAAACGATCTCCGCGTCGCTGTAGCCGTTCTTTACCGCAAGTTCAAAGAGCTTGTCGTTGTACCATTTTTCAACGAGTTTCTTATACGCAAGGTTCGCATTGAGGTCCTGTACGTCCTGATCTTCCTCTTCGCCTCCGAACAGCAGATTTCCGTGCTGGTCGATGACTTTGATCTTCTCCGTAGTCGAATTGCCGATCGCGTAAGCTACAGTGGTCGCGATGTTCTCGGGAACTTCCCTTGTGTTGAAGTCCTCATTGATCGTCAGGAATACGCTGCAGCTGATCTCGGTCTGGGGATTAAGTATCTTATTGGTATTGTCCGCAGGGAAATAAACCACCGACGCCTTCTCTACGCCCTCGAGCGCTTCTAAGAGGTTTGCGATATTGGACTGCATGTAAAGGTGGTTCTTGAGCGCCTTGTCATTGCTCGTGGTGCTCAGATCGTTATTGAGCAGCATCGCGAGAGTCATCTCGGTTCCCGCATCGCTGCCCGCAAGCGCGAGCACTGCGTTCTGCTTCTTTGTGACGTCGACGTCTACGGTCAGATTGTCTTCCTCGAGCCTGTTCGCTATGCCTTCCGCCGTCAGCGTCTCCATCGCGGACTTCGCCGTGGCTGTGGATTCAAAGGTGGTCAGCGGTTCGTACTGCACACGGCTCAGGAGTATGATCAAAATGACCAGCGTGATCACAACGGCAGCAAACGAGCTGATCGAGATCACTCGCTGCCTTGTGGTCAGCTTCTTCCAGAATTCCAGAAGCCTGGCAGGTAATTGTCTAAGTCTTTCGAGCATTGCTTTCTCCATTCCGTGCCTTGGCACATGTCATCTTGCGGAGTGATAATACCGCTTTATCGGGCACCTCGCGAAACAAAGTTCGCTCGGTGACCGTTAGCTCGGGGCAGTCCCCGGAAGCAGGCTTCCGGAACTGCCCTCTCGCTTATCGCACAAAAGCCGCAGTATCAGAACTGCAGCTGCATGATCTCCTTATACGCTTCGATCACCGCGTTTCTCACCGCAACTGTATACTGCAGCGAGATATTGGCCTTCATCTGTGCTACCTGAAGGTCATGTGTATTCTCGGTAAGTCCCATCGCGTAGGCAAGTTCCGCCTCGGCAGCCTCGTTCGAGTAATCGTTTGTTTCTTTTATCATGTTCATCGCGGAATGCAGGAGCCCGTCAAAGGTCGAACCCTTGGTCTCTTCTTCCGGCTTTAAGATCGAATCCCGGTAGCCCTCGAGCATGGAAAACTTCGCGGGCTTGGCAAGACTCGACGCGCTGCTGAGTCCCGAAAGGCCGTTCAGGCCGGGAACAGCGAGAATATCGGATACTTTAGCCATAAATTATCCTCCTTCCGAGATCCGGGATCACTTTCCGAGCTCAAGCCCCTTTAAGAGCATGTTCTTGGTAGCGTTGAACGCGGTAACGTTCGCCTCATAGGAACGCGTAGCGTCAATAAGGTTTGTCATCTCGGTAACCGTATTTACATTCGGGTAGGTTACGTAGCCGTCATCATCCGCATCGGGATGCGCGGGATCGTAGACCTTCACGAGTGAAGCGACGTGATCCTCAACAATGGCCGTAACCTTAACGCCGTTGCCGGTGGTTGAAACGGCGTGATTGCTGCGGGACTGGTCGAGCGCATACTGGAATGCGTTCTCGGTCTTCTCCGCAAATACTACCGTCTTACGTCTGTATACCTTCCCGTTCTCATCACGGGTAGTCTGCGCGTTCGCGATATTCTCAGCGATGGTGTCCATACGCATGGACTGTGCGGTCATGCCGCTCGCGCTGATATTCATGCAGCTGAATAAGCCCATATTCCTCCGTTCCGCATCCGCATAAACAGCGGACGCTCAAAAAGCTTCAAACACCGGGATCACGATGAAAGCACCGTCTTGATCCTGCTGAATTCCTGTGACATCGAATCGAGCAGCGTGTAGTACATGATCGTGTTCTCCGCAAGATTCGCGTTCTCGGTGTTTATGTCAACATTGTTGCCGTCAAGTCTGTAGCTGAGTTCCTGCTGATCTGTATAGAGCGTGGTCTCAAGCTTCGAAAGATCCACGTTCGCAACGCGCTTGTTCAGGTCGCCGCCGTCCCAGTAATCCTTCATCAGCTCGCCCTTTAAATAATCCTGGAACTTGATATCTTTGCGCTTGTAATTCGGGGTGTCGTTATTCGCGATATTGTTCGCGATCACTTCGTTTCTCTTCCAGCTCGCGTCAGCGGCTTTGTTGAGAACATTTATATAATTGAAAGCATTTGATCCGATCATAAAAACCTCCGAAAAAACCTCTTTTATCGGTCCATATTGACTCGCTGCGCTCATCAATAAGTAGCGTATGAATGAGTATACGCATACTCATTCATACTTAATTATAATTAAACGCATACAAAACACAAGATATATTTAAAAAATTCTGACAAAATACCATACTTTGTGGATACAATTTCTTTTTCATAATCTCCTTTCCCCTAACAAAGCGCAAAGGGATTTTGTATACACAAAATCCCTTTGAAAAAATGCAATCCCTTGATAAGCTTATTTAGTTTCCTTCAGCTCATCGAAGACTACGTCGTTAAGAACCTTGATATAGGTTCCTTTCATACCTGAGGACCTGGACTCGATAACGCCGGCGCTTTCGAATTTGCGCAGAGCGTTTACGATTACCGAACGCGTGATGCCCACGCGGTCTGCGATCTTGCTGGCAACGAGGATACCTTCATTGCCCTCGAGCTCGTCAAATATGTGACGGATGGCCTCAAGCTCCGAAAAGCTGAGTGTGCTGATAGCCGATCTCACGATCTGTACCTTACGGTTCTCCTCAGCGTTCTCTTCATTTACCGAGCGCATCATCTCAAGGCCTACTACGGTGGTGCCGTATTCGCTCAAAATGATATCGTCGATGTTGAAGTTGCTGCCCGAACGGTAAAGGAACAGCGTTCCGAGTCTTTCTCCCGCGATATCGATGGGTGTGATGATAGCCACATAATCACCGATATTGTCGCCCTCAAAACCCAGTGTTTCGAGATTTACATTCTCCTTTGTGGAGAGAATGTTGAGCAGGCGCTCGTTAAGTTCGGGATCGATATGACCGCCGACCGAATCCTTAATGAGCTCCTGAATAGGAGTTATGTCGTTCCTGTTTTTGATACCGAGTATCTTGCCCTTTCTGCTGATAACAAGTATATTCGATTCAAGAATGTCGCCGAGAACAAGACAAATATCGTTAAACACAACCTTGTGTGAACTGTTATTGTGTAAAAGCTTGTTTATCTTTCTGGTTCTGTCAAGCAATTGTACGCTCATTTAAATAATCCCCCATGCAAAACAATCATTTGGATACAATTTACATATTAGCACAGATTGTTTTGAAAATGCAATAGAAACTATTCAAATTTGCGCAATTATTTATAAATTGCAGATACAATTCAAGACTGTTCTTCGACAACAGGAACATCCGGCTTCTGCCATGAGACAAAATCGCAGTCGGGATGATTCGAACATCCGTAAAATCTTCTGCCCTTCTTTGTCTTCATGATCAGCACGTCGCCGGTGCCGCACTTCGGGCACTTCTGTCCGGTCTTCTCGATCAGAGGCTTTGTATTCCTGCAGTCGGGGAAGTTCGGGCAGGCAAGGAACTTTCCGTGCGGTCCGTACTTGATGACCATGCGGCTGCCGCACTGGTCACATATTATATCGGACTCTTCGTACTTAATGTTAACCTTTTCAAGTTCTTTGTTTGCGGCTTCAACCGCAGTCTCGAGGTCGGGGAAGAAATTCTCGATAACGGTCTTCCACTTTACCTCTCCGTTTCCCACAGCATCGAGCAGGCCTTCCATGGTCGCCGTGAAATTAACGTCCACAATACCCGGGAAAGATTTTGTCATGATATTGTTGACAGCCTCTCCGAGCTCGGTGATGTAGAGATTCTTATTTTCCCTCGCCACATAATGGCGCGCGATAATTGTCGTAATTGTGGGAGCATATGTACTGGGACGACCGATCCCGAGCTCCTCGAGCGTCTTTACCAGCGATCCCTCGTTGAAATGTGCGGGCGGCTGCGTAAAATGCTGTTCTGCCTCAATGCCCTTGCATACGGGCTTTGTATCCTTCGTGATCCAGGAAAGGTCCTTATTGTCCTCTTCCCTGCTATGCTCATCGTCGAGCTTGTAGACCGACATAAATCCGTCGAAGGACAGCGAAGCTGCGCCTGCCGCGAAATTATAGCCTGCCGCGTCAAGCTTGATATTGATGGTATCGTAAACCGCCTGCTCCATGCGGCTCGCAACGAAACGCTTCCAGATGAGCTTGTATAATCTGAGCTGGTCGCGCTGCAGCGAATCCTTGACATCGTCGGGAGTCAGGTCCACATAAGAAGGTCTGATCGCTTCGTGAGCATCCTGGATCTTCTTCTCATTCTTCGCCTCGGCAGCCTTTGCCGCAAGGTACTTCGCGCCGAATGCGCCTTCAATGTAATCTCTTGCAGCCTTGTCAGCTTCTTCGGAGATACGTGTGGAATCGGTACGCAGGTAGGTAATGAGACCGATCGTGCCGTGTCCCTTTACATCCACGCCCTCGTAGAGCTGCTGGGCAAGCTGCATGGTCTTCTGCGTCGAGAAGTTCAGGAGCTTCGAAGCCTCCTGCTGCAGCGTACTCGTCGTGAAAGGAAGCGGAGCCTTACGTCTGCGCTCTCCGTGTCTGATATCGGTGATCGTAAAAGCAGCGCCTTCAAGGGCCTTCTGAACGGCCTTTGCCTGCTTCTCCGATGTAATGTCTATTTTCCTGCCGTCCTTGCCGGTCAGATGCGCCTTGAAATGCTTGCCCGCAGGGCCGTTCATTTCCGCATCGATATACCAGTACTCCTCAGGAACAAATGCCGCGATCTCCGCCTCTCTGTCGGCGATGATGCGGAGTGCAACCGACTGCACTCTTCCGGCGGAAAGACCGGACTTAACCTTCGCCCACAGAAGCGGGCTGATCTTGTATCCCACAAGGCGGTCCAGAACACGTCTAGCCTGCTGGGCGTCGACCAGATCCATGTCAATGTCCCTTGCCTGCTTGATGGAATTCTTGATAGCGTTCTTCGTGATCTCGTTGAACGTGATCCTGCTGCAGTTCTTCTCTCCCAGTTTGAAGAACTCGTACAGATGCCACGAAATAGCCTCTCCCTCGCGGTCAGGGTCCGTTGCGAGATAGATCTTGTCGGCCTTCTTGACTTCTTTGCGGATATCCGCAAGAAGTGTGCCTTTTCCGCGAATTGTTATATATTTAGGTTCGAAGTCGTGCTCCACATCGATTCCCATGCTGCTCTTGGGCAGGTCGCGCACATGCCCGTTCGATGCGATCACTTCATAGCCGGTTCCAAGGAACTTCTTTATAGTCTTCGCCTTGGCCGGCGACTCCACGATTACCAGATTCTTTGCCATCCCATCATACCTCCACTGCGTTTCGGCACTCGCAGTTACGCTTTTCGATTATAGGCTTTGCCTATAATATCGCTTCGCACACTCCTGCCTGCCTCCGCGTAACTTTAAGCGTTCATAAGCATACTCTTTTTTCTATTGGGATGCAAGCAAAAATTTAAAAGCGGGGTTTTGTACACCTTTTGAATGCTGTCATACTTCAGCAACAACAGAAGGTCCGGCAGTATGCAGGGCATCGTTTTTGGCAAGAAGAAATAAACAATACTGGTTCATGCTTATATGTTCTCTTTTAGCGTTCTCTGCTAATGATTTATGCAGGCTCTTCGGCATTCTGAGTTTGAACTGTCCGGAATAATCGTTAAGATGCATCGGCTCGGGCACCTCATCCCCGTCTTCTAACGCAGCAGTGATCCATGCCAGCTTTGCATCCTCGATATTTGCCATCAGTTTTTCAATCGTTTCGCCACACGTAAGACATCCCGGAAGTTCAGGACACGAAGCAGCATATCCCCCTTCTTCCGCATCAGGTATTATTTCGATACGATAAGGGAGTTTAATGTAGTATTCAATTGTCTTCTCTGCCCGTTTCTTCATAATGATCCTCGCTTTCTACTACTTCCCTGACCATTTCCACATAAACTCTGTCAATCTTATTGTGATGCGGAATCGTGATCGGCGCACTCCCCGGCTTTCTAAATGTCATATGACTGCTTCCTTTAGAAGGTCCTCGCATTTCATAACCGAAATGTTCAAGTACTTTGCGCAATTCTTCGAAGCGCATGTTTTTATCAAGGGTTCGTATTCTCTGCAACAGTTTATCAAATTGGGACATTTTTACTCTCCTGTACCATTATAAATGGTGTCATATATGGTGTCAACATCAACAGTTTCGTCATCAGTATAATGTTATTTACCTCCGCCTGAGGTAAACCTTCCGTCCCCCGTACTTCTTGCCAGTCCGCGCAACTCAAGCATGGTCAGGACTGACATTATCTGAGAGAAATCAAGCCCTGTGCTAAATGACAGTTCTGAGGTACTTTTAGGCTGGAGATCAAGAAGCTTCAGCACCATGGCCTGATCTGATGTAAGGCCTTTTAGCTTTTTCCTGTTCGTGCTTTTCCGTGTCCCCTCGCGATCGACCAGATACCCGTACGAATGCGCCATCTCGGCGACGATATCTTCGGGCGAAGTCACCAGTCTCGCTCCCTGACGGATAAGCTTATTGCATCCATCGCTGAGCTTATCTCCAATGCGTCCCGGGATCGCGTATATGTCCTTCCCCTGCTCGAGTCCCATTTCCACGGTAATACCTGTGCCGCTTTTCTCCCTAGCCTCGACCACAAGTATCCCGTCTGCCAAGCCGGAGATTATCCTGTTTCTCAGAGGAAAATTAACCGGGATCGGCTGCGTCCCCGGAGCGTATTCCGAGAGTACTCCGCCTTTTTCGGGTATCTTCTCATATATATCCCGGTTCGCTGCCGGATAGCATATATCGACCCCGCAGCCCAGTACCGCGTAGGTCCTTCCGCCTCCGGCCAGAGCTCCCCTGTGCGCATGTCCGTCAATACCGGCTGCCATTCCGCTGATAATATCGATTCCCAGCCGTGCCAGTTCTTCGGAGAAACGTATCCCCAATTCCCTTCCGTAAGGAGTACAGCCTCTGCTCCCAATCACCGCAACCGCAGGTCTTCCGCTCTCCGGAAGCTCTCCTTTATAAAACAGCCCGATCGGTGCCCCCACGATCTGTCTTAACCGTTCCGGATACTTCGGATGCTCCCTGCTTACAAACCCTATCCCACGCTTCTTCAGCTTTTCAAATACAGCATGCGGGTCATAGCCCCTCCTTCGGGCAACCATCTTTTCAAAGGAATGCGGACTCAATATCCCTGTTGCTAACAGTTCACTTTCACCGGCCTCAAACACCTCTTTTACTCCGCCGAAATATCCGATCAGGTTATCCGCTTCCTTCTCCGTCAGATAATCTATTCCTGCCAGAAAAAGCCAGTATTCCTCATGCTCTGTGCTGTCTTCTTTAATATGCGTTTCCACACTCAAAAACTCCTCTATAACCAATAACGATTTTTCACTGCAGGATTTCATCCATCCCCGCGATCCCCATCCTGTACCCAAGCGCCTCTGCCAGATGCGTGCAGTTTATCCGTTCCGAGCCGTCCATATCCGCGATCGTTCTCGCGACCCTCAGTATCCTGTGATATCCGCGTGCGCTCAGACTCATCGTTTCAAAAGCGCTCTCCATAAGCTTCTTTT
>CAMZAI010000043.1 GCA_947304065.1 uncultured Clostridia bacterium
GAAGCCGAAGCCCTTCTTAGCATTGAACCACTTAACTGTGCCGTTTTTCATAAAAAGCCTCCATAAAAAAATAAAAATATACACAATGGGTGATACTATATGCACCCAAGACATAATCTATCATATTGGTTACCAAAAGTCAAAGTAAATTTCGACAATTCTTACCACTAATGGGTGTTGAAATGAAATATCTGAAAAGCTATAATTATCAATGAATTAAGTTTGATAAGTCAGAATGGGGTATGTGTTATGGATGATGTGATCAGGATCAAAACCTTCGGTGGTTTTTCGATGTCTTACGGCGATAAAACCATTACCGATCAGGACAACAGATCAAAGAAGCTTTGGCTGATCCTGGAATACCTCATCGCCTTTCATGACAGAAACCTCCCACAGTCGTCGATCATCGACCTTATCTGGAACGAAGACAGTATCACGAGCGATCCCGAGAATGCTCTAAAAACAAGTCTGCACCGCATCAGAGCCCTGATGGATGACCTTCAGATCCCCGAGAAGAAGCTCATCATCCGCAAGCAGGGTACCATTTCCTGGAACAGGGACATCCCCTGTGAGTACGATTTTGAAGAATTCATATCATACTGCAATAAGGGCGCTGTAGCCGGTATTTCCGACGAAGAGTGCCTCGAGTATTATCGCGCGGCTTTTGACCTGTACAAGGGCGATTTCCTGCCCAAATGCCATACCGAGTCGTGGAGCGCGTCGCTCGCCACCAGATACCGCTCGATCTATATGCAGATGATCGTGAAGTTCATGGAGGTTCTCCTGCGCCTCGGCAAATTCGAAGAGATGGCCGACCGCTGCGCGATCGCGAACGCTGTGGATCCGATGAATTCGGATGTGAACTACTTCCTGATCTATTCGCTGTATAAGATCGGCAATAAGAAAAATGCGGTCGAACAGTACAACCGCATTGTCAACGCATATTACGACGAGTTCGGCGTCGAACCCGAGAAGAAGCTGCTCGAGCTGTACGAGGAGATCACCGTACACGAAGAGGGCATCGAGGCCGATCTGAACACGATACAGGAAGAACTGACAGAAAAAGATGCCCAGAGAGAGGCGTATATCTGCGACTATTCGGTTTTCCAGCACTATTACAAGATAGAAGCCAGGGCATGCGCGCGCAACGGCATGTCCGTATACATCATGCTCATCACGATAAAGCAGAGATCGAAGGAAGAGCCCGATCTGAACAAAGTTGCCGCAGGCATGGAAAAGATGGAGAAGGTCATCGCGTCGTCGCTCAGGAGCGGCGATATCTTCGCGCGCTACAGTAAGAACCAGTTCATCGTCATGCTCCCGACAGCCTGCTATGAGAACAGCCTGATGATCGGAGAGCGCATCCTTAAGAACTTCGACAGGGCCAAGCCCAAGACAAATCTCAATATTTCTTATACCGTAAGAAACTTAGAGCCGCAGCTCTTTGACAAGAGTGCGGCTGAATAAGCGTGCTGTGAAATTGTTCGCGATGCGTCAGGCCTCGCTGTTCTTCTCGTAATCGTCGAAGATGTAATCGAGAACGGGAGCAAGTCCGACCATCTCGCAGCCGTAGCGGGTCTCGCCTGAAGGCGTCTCTTCTTTGCGGACGATCTTAACTACGCAGAAAAGCTTCGCATCCTCTGCCTCGCCCATCTGAAGGCAGGCGTTGAAATAAAAGCCCAGAGGCAGGTCGTTTGCGGAAGTGAAGCCTATGCCTCCCTTGGAAACGTTCGATACGTGAATGGGAGCACTCAGATCCGTGAGCTCAATATGATCCTGCTTGAACAGCGAAGAAATCTCAAGCTTCATAGAAATGGGCAGTCTCTTGAATCTTCTTTTCTCTTCCATGAAATAACCTCCGTTTGATTGGATTTCTTAAAGAAAAGTATAATATAAACTCGCGGAAAATTCAAGGCATTTTACCTTGCGGCCTCACCCGTGAAAACCTCGACTGCGGGGCCGGTCATGAATACTTTGTTCTGCGCCCTGTCATAGCGGATGCGAAGGGAACCGCCGAGCATTTTTACATTGATCTCGTCATCGGTAAAGCCGTTTATTATCGATGCGTAGGTGCTCGCGCAGGCGCCAGTTCCGCAGGCCTGCGTCTCGCCCGAACCGCGTTCCCAGACTCTGAATTCTATATTCCCGCGGTCGATGACATGAACGAATTCGATGTTGGCCTGCTCGGGGAATATCTCATGGTGCTCGTATGCGGGACCGAGCTCAAGTACCGGAGCGGTCATGACATCGTCCACAAAGGTCACCGCGTGGGGATTGCCCATCGATACGAACGTGAAGCGGAAGGTGCGCGCTTCTGCGCCGAGAGAGTAGCCAAGCTTATATTCTTTGATGATATCGGTATTGAGCGGGATCGCAGCGATATCGGTGACAGGTGCGCCCATGTCGACCGTGACGAATGAGATAATGTCGCGGCCTTCGGGATCCTTATCCTTAACGCCCGCCATCTCGTCGGGGATGCTGCCGCCCGCGGCGGTGAATTCACCTGCGGTCATGAGCTTCAGATATTTGATACCGGAAAGAGTCTCAACAGAGACTTCTTTTTTGTCGGTCAGTCTGTGTTCGTATATATATTTGCCGACGCAGCGGATGGCATTTCCGCACATTTTTCCGCGCGAGCCGTCCAGATTGTACATGTCCATGAAGCAGTCGGCGTTGTCGGAAGGTTTTATCAGGATAATGCCGTCGCCGCCGACGCCTTTATGCCTGTCGGAAAGCCTGATCGAGAGCGCGACGGGATCGTCGATATGCTCCTCAAAACAGTTGAAATAGATATAGTCGTTGCCGCAGCCGTGCATCTTCGTAAATTTCATGTTTTTGTCCTTCTTTCGTTAAGGCTTCGCTTTAGCGACATTTTAACATCGCATTTGCCCCCGGCGCAAGAAGCAATTTGAAATCAAAGCCCACAAATGCTATTATTAGCTGTGGGAATGATATTTTTATGATCTTGGGAGGGATTATGAAAAAACACAGGGGACTTAAGGTCTTTGCATGCATTCTGGCCGTTCTGGCCGTATTTTTCACCGTTATAAACGTTATACCGCCGAAAAAGGTTACGGAGACGAATCCGTTCATCAAAGGCGATGGCGAGCTTCCGATGATCGCAGCGCACAGAGGCGGTGGGATCAGCAATCCCGAGAACACACTGATGGCCTACAGGGCCGCCGTGAACGAGTACGGGATTCAGATCTGCGAGACCGATGTGTGGATGACTTCTGACGGGCATCTCGTGTACAGCCACGACTCAACTATAAACAGGATGGCCTGCGAAGAAGGCGCAGAGAAGGTAACGATAGCAGAGCATACGCTCGCGGAGCTGCGCAATTACAATATGGGCTACAATTTCAAGGATCCCGACACCGGTGAATACATTTACCGCGACAAGACCGAAGAAGAGCAGGAAGCTTTGGGACTCAAGATACTCGAGTTCGATGAGCTGATGGCCGAATTCTATGAGACGAACAAGGAGCTGCTGTTCATCGTTGAGATCAAGAACGGAGAGGAGACGGGCTACCGCGCTGCGGACATTATCGATGAGACTCTCACCTCGCGTTTCCCCGATTACAAGAACAGCATCGTGATCGGAACCTTCCATCCCGAGATCGAGAAATACTTAAAAGAACAGCATCCTACGCTGATGCGCGGCGGTTCGACCGCGGGTGCGGGCAAGTTTGTCTTTACCCAGATGCTCGGAGTCAATCTGTTCGCGAACGTTGACTTTACCTGCCTTCAGATCCCGATGTCCTACACGATAAAAGGCATAAAGCTTAATCTGACGCGCACCTCGTACATTAAGCGCGCGCACCGCAGGAACATGGCGGTACAGTTCTGGACGATCAACGACGCGGACGATATGCGTTTCCTGATCGAACGCGATGTGGACGCGATCATGACCGACGATCCGAAGCTCCTGAAGAAGGTGCTTGAGGAGTACAAATAAGATGTTTACCGGGAGGAGATCATTATGAGTCTTACCAGTCAGATAGTTAAATGTGCGGCACCGGCCCCGAAGATAGAGGCGTTTGAGCGTTATCTGTTCATTGGCGCGCATCCGGATGACATTGAGGTAGGAGCGGGCGCCACTGCGGCGAAGCTGGCCGCTAACGGCAAACAGGTCTGCTTTCTGATCTGTACCGACGGCAGATACGGCGATGAGTTCGCACAGAAGGGCATCAGCGAAGAAGGGCTCGTGGAGCTGAGAAAGCAGGAATCGATCGAGTCCGCGAAGCTGCTCGGCGTAAGCGATGTGCGATTCCTGGGACTTTCCGACGGGGCCTTTTACAGCGAGGAAGAGCTCCTGCGCGGCATTGCTGCGGTTGTCGGTGATTTTAAGCCCGACGTGATATTGAGCATTGATCCCGATGTAACGAGCGAGTGCCATGCCGATCATCTGAACACGGGAAGCGCGGCGAAGAAGATCGCTTTCTTTGCGCCGTTTGAGAAGATCATGGCGAAGTACGGAGCGGAGGCTGCGCCGGTAAAGGCGATCGCGCTCTTTATGACCGCGCACCCGAACAGATATGTGAATACGCGAGGGTATCTCAAAAAGCAGCTCGAGGCGCTCACGACCTGTTTCCCGAGCCAGTACCCGAAGGAGAACCCCGCGTCCGATTCGATAGTTTTATACATTAAGCTGAGAGCCTACGAATTCGGATTCCGCCGCTTCTGCGGCACGGCCGAGGGCTTCCGCGTGCTCGGAGTCACACAGATGCACTGCCTGCCCGAGAGCGGACGGTAAGGCTTGTATTTGTACGCCGCAAAGGGTACAATGAGATAGTGCGCATTGCGCGATCTTTTAAAGAAACGGAAGGAAAAAATTTATGAAGATAGCAGTTGCGGGAACAGGATATGTGGGCATGAGCATTGCGACTCTGCTGGCCCAGCGCAATACCGTTTACGCGGTAGATATCATTCCCGAAAAAGTGGAGATGATCAACAACAAAAAGTCTCCGATACAGGACGAATACATTCAGAAATATCTTGAGGAAAAGGAGCTCGATCTTACGGCTACCCTTGACGCGAAGGAGGCCTACACGGGAGCGGAGTATGTAGTCATCGCCGCACCCACGAATTACGATCCCCAGAAGAATTTCTTTGATACATCGGCGGTTGAAGCGGTGATCAGGCTCGTTATGGAGTACAATCCCGACGCGATCATGGTCATCAAGAGCACCATTCCCGTCGGATATACAGAGGCCGTACGCAGGAAGATGGGCAGCGACAATATCATATTCTCGCCCGAATTCCTCCGCGAGAGCAAGGCGCTCTACGATAACCTCTATCCGAGCCGCATCATTGTCGGAACCATCCCGGGAGACGAGAGGCTTAAGGAAAAGGCTGAGATTTTCGCGAACCTCCTCAAAGAAGGCGCGCTCAAGGAAGACGTGAAGGTCCTGATCATGGGCGCTACCGAGGCCGAGGCGGTTAAGCTGTTCTCGAATACCTACCTTGCGCTGCGCGTATCTTATTTCAATGAGCTGGACACTTACGCCGAGGTAAAGGGCCTCGACACCAGGGAGATCATCAGCGGCGTATGCCTCGATCCCCGTATCGGCGACCAGTACAACAATCCGAGCTTCGGTTACGGCGGATACTGCCTGCCGAAGGATACCAAGCAGCTTCTCGCGAATTACGAGGATGTTCCGCAGAATCTGATCCAGGCGATCGTTGAGTCGAACCGCACGAGAAAGGATTTCATCGCGGACATGGTGCTCAGGAAGGCCGGCTATTACAGCTACGCCGACGAGAATCAGTTCAGCAGCGACAAGGAGCGTCCGGTGACCGTAGGCGTTTACAGGCTTACTATGAAGACGAATTCGGACAATTTCCGCCAGAGCAGCATTCAGGGCGTTATGAAGCGCATCAAGGCAAAGGGCGCGCAGGTAGTCATTTACGAGCCTACCTTAAAGGACGGAGAGACATTCTTCGGTTCGCTCGTGGTGAACGATATGGAGAAGTTCAAGTCGATGAGCGACGCGATCATCGCGAACAGATACGATTCCTGTCTGGACGACGTGCAGGACAAGGTATATACGAGAGATCTTTTCAAGCGCGACTAGCATTAAGCGCATTTGATACGAAGGGAGGCAGCAGTCTGTGAAAGGAATAATTCTTGCGGGAGGCTCGGGAACCCGCCTTTACCCGCTGACCATGGTCACGTCAAAGCAGCTCCTGCCTGTCTATGACAAGCCGATGATCTATTATCCGATGTCGGTGCTGATGAACGCGGGGATCAGGGATATCCTGATCATTTCCACGCCGTCCGATCTGCCGAGGTTCAGGGATCTGCTGGGCGACGGCCATCAGTTCGGAGTAAGGCTCGGGTATGCGGAACAGGCGTCCCCCGACGGTCTGGCACAGGCGTTTCTGATCGGAGAGGAGTTTATCGGAGACAGCACCGTGGCGATGGTGCTCGGCGACAATATCTTTTCGGGCCACGGCTTAAAGGAACGTCTCACCGCTGCGGTAAAAAGGGCTGAGGACGGAGACGGAGCCACCATTTTCGGATATTATGTCGACGATCCCGAGCGCTTCGGTATCGTGGAATTCGATGAGGCGGGGAAGGTCGTTTCGATCGAAGAGAAGCCTCAAAAGCCCAAGAGCAATTACTGCGTGACAGGTCTCTATTTTTATGACAATAAGGCGGTTGAGTACGCGAAGAGCCTTAAGCCTTCGGGCAGGGGCGAGCTTGAGATCACGGACCTGAACGGTCTTTATCTGAAGGCCGGAAGACTGAACGTTGAACTGCTCGGCCAGGGCTATACCTGGATGGACGCAGGGACGCACGAGAGCCTCGTTGACGCGACGAATTTCGTAAAGACCGTGGAGACGCACCAGCACCGCAAGATAGCGTGTCTTGAGGAGATCGCGTATCTGAACGGATGGATCTCGCGCGAGGATGTGCTTAAAGTATACGATGTTTTGAAGAAGAATCAGTACGGAGTCTATCTGAAGGATGTACTGGACGGAAAGTATAAAGAATAATTTTGGAAGGAGGCGCACCGCATGAGGATTTTCGTTACCGGTGTCAACGGACAGCTCGGACATGATGTGGTAAATGAGCTGTCGGCTCGCGGGCACGAAGTGATCGGATCGGGCAGTGTGCCTCAGTATAACGGTATAGCCGACGGCTCGGCTGCCGCGCGCGCCAGATACGCTGCGCTGGACCTTGCGAACGCTTCGGCGGCTGCGGACATCCTTGATATTATCAGACCGGACGTGATCATACACTGTGCGAGCTGGACTGCCGTTGATCTCGCAGAGGAGCCTGCAAACAGGGACAGGGTCTTCGCGATCAACGCAGAAGGCACGCGGAATCTCGCGACTGCAGCTAAAAAGCTTGGCGCGAAGATGATCTATATAAGCACCGACTATGTATTCGACGGAAGCGGGGATGAGCCGAGACTCGCGGACGATACGGATTTCGGACCGCTCAATGTTTACGGCAGATCAAAGCTTGAAGGCGAGACCGCGGTCAGGGAGCTGCTTGAGAAGTATTTTATCGTGAGGACCTCATGGGCCTTCGGACTGAACGGAAACAATTTCATCCGCAGCATGATCAGGGCCGCGGGATCGGGCAATGAGATAAGAGTGGTGAACGACCAGATCGGAACTCCGACCTATACGCGCGACCTTGCGAGACTGCTCGCGGACATGGCAGAAAGCGACAGATACGGCGCATATCACGCGACGAACGAGGGCGGTTATATCTCATGGTATGAGTTTGCGAGCGAGATATTCAGGATCTGCGGGACAGACGCAAAAGTCATTCCGGTGACCACGGAAGAGTACGGCCTTTCAAAGGCAAAGAGGCCGCTTAACAGCAGGCTCGACAGATCAAAGCTCGTAAAAGAAGGTTTTGAACCGCTTCCCGACTGGAGGGATGCTATTCGGAGGTATCTTAAGGAAGCGGGATACATCGATTGAGATTTTTACCGGACGATAAATAAAGGGAGCCTGTCACCATAAGGTTTTTTATGGTGACAGGCTCCCTTATCTTAATTGGTGCCTATAAATTACTTGAAGTATCCGATCGTCTCGGTAAGATCCGATGCCAGCTCTTTAAGCTGTGCGGCGGACTCGTTGATGACAGAGAAGGTGGAACCGAGTTCCGTCATCGAAGTGCTGGTCTGCTGAGTCGAAGCGGCGTTCTCTTCGGAGATGGCCGACAGGTTCTCGATGATCTCGACGAGGGATTCCTTTGCCTTTTCGAGGTTCTTTACCATGCTGCTGATCTCCTTGGAGTTCTCGGCAACAACGGCAACATTCTCATACATCTCATCCATGTCGCGCTGGGTGGAGATGATCTGCTCGCCCTGCGAACGGAAGCTCTCGTTCAGGGCGTCCATGGTCTGAACGGAAGCCTGTGCGTCGTTGAGCAGCTTGTCTACGATGGTTCTGATCTCATCCGCGCTGTTCTTCGACTGATCGGCAAGCTGTCTGATCTCATCTGCAACAACCGCAAATCCGCGGCCCGACTCACCTGCACGTGCAGCCTCGATGGAAGCGTTGAGCGAAAGGAGATTGGTCTGCGAAGCAATGTCGTTGATCGCGTCTGAGAACTGTGCAATGGCGTTCGCGCTTGCGTTGGTGGCGTTGATCGTCTGTCCGATCTCGGTAACCGCATCGGATACGGTGGTGTTCTGCTTTACGATCTCCTTAAGTGCGTCAGCGGCCTTGTTGCAGCTGGTTCTCATATGCTGTGTAGCTTCATCGAGAGCCTTGATGTTGGAGGAGATATTGTCGATATCCTGACCCATGGAATCGGTTCTTTCCGCTGCGGTCTGTACGGATTCGGCCTGGCTTGCCGCGCCTGTCGAGATCTCGGATACGGCCTCGGTGACATCGGAAGAAGCGCGTGTCGCCTGGTCTGCGGAGCCCGCGAGGTCTGCGCCCGCAACATTAAGTCCGTGGGACATATCTTTGGTCTTGTCGATTACATCGCGCAGCCTGGATTTAAGATCGTTAAGGCTGCCGCCCATCTGATCGATCTCGCTCATGAAGCTGTTGATCCTGACTTCTGAGGAGATATCGCCCGATGCGGTCTTATGAATCTCGTCAACTGCGGAAGTGAGTGACTTCGAAAGAGCTGTTGCAAGGAAAGTTACGATAAGGATTATAATGGCGAGCGCTACAACGCCGAGGATGATCATAAGTCTGATATTGCCGGCTGAAGCGGCGTAGAGTTCTGATCTGTCGGCGGTTATTACTACTGCCCAGTCATAACCTTCGATCATCTTGTAGTTGACCATGAGCTTCTTGCCGGAATCGGGATCCTTGAACTCGAACTGTCCCTTTCCGTCAGTACTCTTGCCGGCCTGATTGATAACCTCGAGAAGAACGGGACGTGTGGTTTCTTTTGCGATAATGTCCGCCTGCTCCTCTTCGGTAGCTTCGGTGTCGGTGAAGGTTACGCCGGTCTTGGTATTGAGCATGTAGAAGTTGCTGCTCTCAACTCCCTGCAGTTTAAAACTCGTGAGCAGGTTCTCCAGATCGCTGTGGAATACGCCTGCGCCTACATAGCCGATCATCCGGCCGTCCTTAAGAACTGGAGCGTACATCGAGAGACAGAGCTGGCCGGTTCCGGGAGAAACGATGATACCTGCGTTATAAACGCCGTTTAAGTCGGAGTTCATCGCGGTCATAAGCTCGCTTAC
The DNA here is from genome assembly GCA_947304065.1 of uncultured Clostridia bacterium. Classification (GTDB taxonomy): domain Bacteria; phylum Bacillota; class Clostridia; order Lachnospirales; family Lachnospiraceae; genus RUG11977. Next base: position 9,675 of record CAMZAI010000043.1, read on the forward strand.
CTTGGCGGGATCGGTTCTTAAGACCTTACCGATAACGGGAGGAACCGAGTATGCAAGTATACGTGTATCAAGATTGCCGACATAGAGTCCTTCCCAGTTGTCCAGCGTATTGTAGAAGTCCATCGTATACTGCTGGCATGCGTTGTAGCTGGGATAATTGTCGGCGTAATATGCCTTGGTGTTATAGTCGGGATCCGAGAACTCGGGCAGGGCGGTATTGGTGTCGGCTGCGTTCTCGAGGATAAGATCGGTGATGACGCCGCTTCTCGAATACAGCTGCAGCTTATTCTCGGAATTCTTTACGAATTCCTCAACGGAATTGGCCTGGGCGTCCAGATAGGTGGACATGTTCTCGTTGATCTTGTTGCGGAGCAGCGAGTTCGAATTGGTCGCCGCAAGTACGCAAATGACGATCAGAGCTACCGCAGCGGTAACGGATACTGCGGTGATAATGAGTGTTTTCATCTTGATTTTTTTCATAATGAATGCCTCCCTGATATCTATTATCTGTTTCCGTACATCTTTTGATAATAGTTTTTATACTCGCCGTTGACGATCTCCTCCCACCAGTCGCGGTTGTTGAGATACCAACGGATAGTTTCTTTGATGCCGTCCGCGAATTTTGTCTCCGGAAGCCACCCGATCTCGTTGTGGATCTTCGTTGGATCTATGGCGTAGCGCATATCGTGGCCTTTGCGGTCTTTGACGAAAGTGATCAGCGACTCGGGCTTTCCGAGCTCCTTAAGGATCAGCTTTACGATGTCGATATTGCGCATCTCGTTGTGTCCGCCGATGTTGTAGACCTCGCCCGGGCGTCCGTTGTGAAGTATCAGGTCGATAGCCTTGCAGTGATCCTCGACGTAAAGCCAGTCGCGTACGTTGATCCCCTCGCCGTATACGGGAAGGGGCTTGTCCGCGGTGGCGTTCGCGATCATCAGAGGGATCATCTTCTCGGGGAACTGATACGGACCGTAGTTGTTCGAGCAGCGGCTGAGCGTCGCGTCGAGACCGAAGGTCCTGCAGTATGCCATTACGAGAAGATCGGATGAAGCTTTCGAAGCGGAGTAGGGACTGCTGGCCTTGAGCGGGAGCGTCTCAACGAAGAACATATCGGGACGGTCGAGCGGCAGGTCTCCGTATACTTCGTCGGTGCTGACATGATGGAAGCGCTTAACGCCGTATTTGACCGCGGCGTCGAGCAGCACCTGTGTGCCGAGAACGTTGGTCTTTACAAATATTCCGGGATCTTCGATCGAACGGTCGACATGGGATTCTGCCGCGAAATGAACAACGTAATCGAATTTCTCTTCTTCAAAGAGTTTGTATACGGCCTCACGGTCGCATATATCGCCCTTTACGAAGCGGAAGCGGGGATTGTCGAGCACCGAGCTCAGAGTGGAAAGATTCCCTGCGTAAGTGAGCGCGTCATAGCACACGATCCGGTAATCCGGATGGGCTTTGAGCATATAGAAAATGAAGTTGCTGCCTATAAAACCGGCTCCGCCGGTAACCAATACAGTCATAAAACACCTTTCGGCATGATCAGTCATGCATCATATTTTTCTTAGCAAATATTATATTGTTTTTGCTGAAAAAATGCAATCTCTTCATTGGGTAAAGAATAAGACTTTGATATATGTGAACAATATTGCGTTATATATAAAAACAAATGTAGATATTTGCAAATAACAGTGCTATAATGGTAAAGTACAAAGATATGCAAATGCGGAGACCGTATGAAAGAATATATAAAGAGACTTTTTGCAGCCTCGGAAGACAGACAGATACCGCTTAACGACAGGCTTTCCGCGCGCATGATACTTATCAGCGCGCTGGCGGGTTTTCTCGGCATGGTCGTCTGCCTTATGGCGCATACCCATATCATCGCAGTCATCATCACGGGATTTTTTGCAGTTTCCATACCTGCCTTGTATTCGGTACTGGTTCTGAAAGGCAAGTTCCGACTGCTTGAGATCATCATGACGATCGCTCTGCTCATTCTTATGCCGCCTCTCTGGCTCTACGGCGGCGGCCTGTATTCCGGAATGAACATCTGGATCTTATATGAGATGGTCTTTTTTGCAGTTACGCTGAGCGGAAAATTGCAGATATTTGCTCATTTCTGTACTATCTTCATATTTATTGTGATTTTGATCGCAGAGCGCTATACCGATTTTCATTTCGAACTGGCAACTCACCATGATATCGGAGTTTCCGCCGTAGGAAGCGTTATGGTCGCGGGCAGCATAATCATTTATATGATCAATTATCAGAAGACCCTGTATCGCAAGGAATTCGAGATGGTTGAACATCAGAATTCCGAGCTTGTCGTATACGCGGATAAGGCTGAAAAGGCTAACCGTGCCCAGAAGCTGTTCCTGGCGAACATGTCGCATGAGGTCAGAAGCCCCATGAACGTTGTACTGGGCTTTAACCATCTGATCTCTGAGAGCAATGATGTCGGTGAGATCCATGAGTTCTCGAAGAACATTGAGAGTGCCGGCGAATCACTGCTGATAATCGTTAACGATATTCTTGATTTCTCGAAGATCGAGACCGGAAAACTGAACATTTATCCCTCTGTATACAGCATTGATGAGCTGGTGCAGATGTGCCGTTCGAGTATTGAACTCATGTGCAGACAGAAGGGACTGGAATTCATAACAAGTGTTGATCCGACTCTTCCTAAGACACTGTTCGGAGACAAGATGCGCCTCAGGCAGTGTATCACCAATCTGCTCACAAACGCATACAAATACACCGATGCGGGTACTGTCCGGCTTGATTTTAAAAATGCGGGGATCAGTGAGGACCGTAAGAACGTGACGCTCAGAGTATCCGTAAAGGATACCGGAAGAGGTATCTCCCCGGCACAGAGAAAAGAGATATTTACCAGGTTCCAGAGACTGGATGAGAATACCAACAGAGCCATAGAGGGCACAGGACTCGGACTTGCGCTCACAAAGTCCATTCTGGAGATGATGGGAGGAAGCATAGATTATACGAGTGAGGAAAAGAAAGGCTCGGAGTTCTGGCTTCTGATAAAACAGGAGATCGTAGCAGACAGCACGGGCAGCGAAGCTTCAGCTCCGGAACCCTTTGCCGCGACTCCCGACACAGCCGTGAAGCTTTCCGGTATGTGTGTACTCGTTGTGGACGACAGCAGCACAAACCTTGTGCTGATGAAGCATCTGCTCAAGCAGCTTAATATAAAGACGATCACTGCCACGAGCGGTCTCGAGACGCTCGAGAGAGTAAAGAGCGACAGGTTCGATATGATCTTTATGGATCACATGATGCCTCATATGGACGGCGTCGAGACCTTCAGGCGCATGAAGACCTTCGATCACATGAATAAAGAAACGCCCGTCATCATGCTTACAGCAAATGCGATGTCGGGCGCCGAAGACGAATATAAGTCCGAAGGCTTTGCCGGATATCTTTCGAAGCCGGTCAAGCTCGATGATATCCGCAAGGAAATGCAGAGGATCATGCAAAGATCAGGCAGTCATACCTGACGGCTTTGCCCTCTATCGAGTACGAGGGCTTGCGCCCCGCAAGATACGGTCCTTTTATCGGACGTTTGATCACTATTTTATGAGGGCCTGCCGCAACGGCGGCCTCAAGCAGTTCTTCTTCGTTTGAACAGGGAAGTTCCAGTTGCCTGAGCAGCTGGAACTTTTTCTTTATCAATGCGTTCTTGCCGCTCTCGGGGAACATCGGGTCAAGATAGATGACATCGGGCAGCCGGTCATTTACAGAAGACGGGGATGAATCTTCATGGGCAGCAGAGCGCAGAGTCCTCATATATTCCGCGCTGTCACCTTCCGCGACAGACATGCGGGATACGGCGTCCGCAAGCTCGGGGATACGTGCCGCACGGAGCAGGGAATCCTTGAGGAGAGCCGCGATCACGGGATTGTATTCGTATAAAATGACGTTAAAGCCCGCGGCGGCAAGCAGAAGAGAATCCTCACCCATGCCTGCTGTGGCGTCGATGAGAGTAGGCGTCCCGGACATATCTTTAAGGCGCGCAGCGCGGACAAGAAGCTCCGTCCCCACTACGCCGCGTTTAATGCGCGGGATCATTTTGGACAGATCTCCCCGCATTGTCATTTTTCCGTCGGTAAGGCAAAGTCCGTTCGCGTCTTCGGTCAAAGAAAGTCCTGCCGGAAGTATCATGATGTCAAAACCCCTCAGTAAAAAGATAATTCGCCGGAGGCATCGGGACCTCCGGCGATGTTGTTCATATTGCAGACGGATCAGATCTCAAAAAGATCGCTGTATGCCTTCAAAGCACCGTCGGTCTCGTGAGCGAGCACCTTCTTTGCCAGAACCTTGCCGAGCTGAACGCCTTCCTGGTCGAAGCTGTTCACATTCCAAGCGAAGCCCTGGAACATGATCTTGTTCTCAAAGTGTGAGAGAAGGGCGCCGAGTGCTTCGGGAGTGAGCTGCTTTCCGATGATGATGCTCGAAGGACGCTCGCCCTTGAAGTTCTTGTTGAGGTTCTCGTCCTTTTTGCCGCATGCGAAAGCAACGATCTGCGCTGCAACGTTCGCGCAGAGCTTCTTCTGGCTGGTCGAGCCCTGGATCACAACATCTGAACCGATCTGGCTGTCAACGAAGCCGATGAACTGCAGAGGAATGATGTCAGTGCCCTGATGAAGGAGCTGGTAGAACGAATGCTGTCCGTTGGTTCCGGGCTCACCGAAGATGATGGGGCCGGTCTTGTATGAGATCGGATTGCCGAAACGGTTTACCGACTTGCCGTTGGACTCCATGTCAGCCTGCTGCAGATGAGCGGGGAAACGTGAAAGTGCCTGTGAATAGGGCAGTACGGCGGTAGCGTCGAAGCCGAGCACATTGCGCTCGTAAACGCCGATCAGGGCGTCGAGCATAGCGGGATTCTTACGCAGATCCTTTTCTGCGGCAAGCTTGTCTTCGGCAGCGGCTCCGTCGAGGAAACGCGCGAATACGTCGGGACCGAACGCGAGCGAAAGAACCGCGCCGCCCACCGATGATGTCGATGAGAAACGTCCGCCGATGAAATCATCCATGAAGAATGCAGCAAGGTAATCGCTGCTCTTCGCGAGAGGAGAGGTCTGGCTCGTAACCGCGATCATGTGCTTTGAAGCGTCAAGTCCGGCCTTTGCGAGAGCGTCCTTTACGAAGCTCTCGTTTGTAAGAGTCTCAAGCGTGGTGCCTGATTTTGAAACAAGGATAAAGATCGAATGGGCAAGATCGGTTGAAGCGATGACAGCAGCCGCATCGTCGGGATCGACGTTGCTGATGAACTTTGCTTCCATCTTGAAGGTCTTGTTGACCTTTGCCCAGTTCTCAAGAGCAAGATACATGGCGCGGGGACCTAAGTCGCTGCCGCCGATACCGATCTGAACGACCGTCGTGAACTTCTCGCCGGCTGCGTTCGTGATCTCGCCTGAATGAACCTTATTTGCGAAATCGGCGATCTTCTTCTGCTGCTCAAGATAGAAAGCGCGCTTTGAAGTACCCTCTGCGATAACATCGTTTCCGAGCTGTCCGCGGGTTAAGTGATGGAGAACGAGTCTCTTCTCACCGGTGTTGATGACCTCGCCGTTGTAGAGGCACTCAAACTTCTCAGCGAGCTGGGCTTCTTCGGCAAAAGCCGCGAGAGCGTCGATAACGGTCTCATCCACTGCTTTTGCTGCGTAATTGTAAGTAAGTCCGCATGCCATGGGAATGCTGTAATCATGCACTCTCTTCGCACCCGCCTCGCCTGCCATAACGTCGGTGAGCTTTACCTTGTGTCCGAGTGAAGCAAGCTTTCCGTATGAAGCGAGTTCGTCTGTATTCTTCCAAGAAATCATATTAATTTCCTCCTGATATAGTGTTGTTACAATATATAAGAATATAGCACATCATGCCGCGATGGGCAATTTAAAATTATTTTGAAACACTTATTGACACTGTCGGGAAAACGTTCTATAATGGATTCGAAGTTAAAAATATTTTTAAATAGTGATCGCACTACAGAATGGAGCTAAAACATGAGCGGCACAAATATATTCAAGGTTTTGTCCGACA